>JBGOXZ010000240.1:0-4911 GCA_041479395.1 Opitutaceae bacterium | reverse complement strand
GTGCACGCGGCCCGGCTGTGGAGCTACGTTTATAACGAGAGGGTGGAACGGCTGGCCGACATGCCGGAGGTGCCGGCGCGGTTGCGCGCCCGGCTGGAGGCGGAGATTTCGCTGACGCTGCCGCCAGCCGTGCGCGAGACGCCGAGTGCCGACGGTTTCACCCGCAAGTATCTGCTGGCACTCGGCGACGGGCGCTGCATAGAGACCGTGCTGATGCGTTTCACTGGACGCGTCACCGCGTGCATCAGCAGCCAGGTCGGCTGCGCCATGGGCTGCGTGTTCTGCGCCACGGGCCAGATGGGTTTCACCCGCCACCTCACGCCCGGCGAGATTGTCGCGCAGGTGCTGCATCTCGACCGGAGGCTGCGCCCCGGCACCCGCCCTGTGCCGCTCGCAAACGCCGGCAGTGATTCGCCGCATGAGCGGCTGCGCAACGTCGTTCTCATGGGCATGGGCGAGCCGCTGCATAATTACGAGGCGGTGATGCGGGCCGTGGACATCCTGCGCGACCAAAACGGCCCGGCCATCGGAGCAAAACGTATCACGCTGAGCACGGTGGGCGTGATTCCGGGCATGGTGCGCCTGGCCGACGAGGCCCGCCCCATTCAACTCGCCGTCAGCCTCCATGCCGCCACGCAGGCCGAACGCGCCGCGCTGGTGCCGGTGGCCCAGCGCTGGCCGCTCGACGCGCTCATGGAGGCCTGCCGCTATTATGTCGGAAAACTGCAACGGCGCATCTTCTTCGAGTGGACGCTCATCGCCGGTCGGAATGACACGCCGGAACAGGCCCATGCCGTCGGTCGCCTCCTGCGCGGCCTGCCGGCCCAGGTCAACCTCATCCCACTCAATCCCATCGCCGGCTACGCGGGCGAACCTTCCGACCGCACGGCCGCCCGCCACTTTCAGGAGATCCTCGCCGGCCACGGCCTGCCCAGCACCGTGCGTCAGCGCCGCGGCCTGGACATTGCCGCGGGTTGCGGTCAGCTGGCGACACACGAAGGCTAGGGCGGATCATCCCCAATCCGCTGCGGCTGCCTTCGGCCCTCTCCAAGAACGGCGCGTTAGGAACAACGCGCCTTACCGCTCCAGCTCCCTAAGCGCATCCGTGGCGATCCAGTGGGCTGAACCTGAATCGAGTTGGTGGATCTTGCGCGCCGCCGCGATGGCCGCCCGCCGCAGCCGCGGGTTGCGTTTGCCGATCTGCCGCAGCGCCCAGTTGACCGCCTTCTTCACGAAGTTGCGGCCGTCAGTCGCCTCGCGCCGGATGGCAGGCAGAAAGGCGAGAAACACCGCGTCAGGCAGTTCCTTGCGGTGCACGGCCAAGCCGGCCATGAGCACGAAGCCGCCGCGCTTCACGAACTCCGCGCGGCGCCGGCTCCAGGCCTGTGCCTTTTCGATCGCGAACGGCGTGCGGTCGAAAAGCACGCAGCAGCAGGCGTCGGTTACCCCCCAATTGTCGCAATCGGCGACCCAGCGCTCCATCTGCCGGCGGGTGACCTGGCCGGGATCATCGATGAGCGTGGCGATGATGCGCGCTTCATGCACCGCGGTCGCCCACAGCGCCAGAGCCAAGGCATGATTCCGTCGGTGTGCGCGCGCAATGCCGCGCAATACCGGCGCGCGAATGCCGAGCTGCTCGCCCCGGGGAGTGATTCCGTAGCGCTGCTGCCCGGCAACGTCGCCCGGACTCCGCAGCGTGCGCAGATGGGCGACGATTTGTTCCGCGGTGGTCATTTCCGGGTCCGCCGTGCCTGGACGGCCTCAGCCAAGGTCGCAAGCACCGGAATGGTCTTGTTGAACGAAAGGCAGGGATCGGTGATGCTCTGACCGAAGAGCAGCGGCCGGGCGCTGTAGTCCTGTGCTCCCCCCACCAAGTTGCTTTCCAACATGACGCCACAGATGGCGCGCGCGCCCGCCGCGATCTGCGTCGCCACGTCAGCGGCCACCGCCGGCTGGCGCTCGGCATCCTTGCCGCTGTTGCCGTGGCTGCAATCCACCATGAGAAACGGCGGCAGACCGGCCGCGCGCAGGAGTTCACGCGCGGCGTCCACATGCTCCGCCGCGTAATTCGGCCCGCGCGTGCCGCCGCGCAGCACGAGATGGCCGCAGTCGTTGCCGGAGGTGCCCAGCACCGCGGGCGCGCCGTCCCGGGTGAGGGAGGGAAACCAGTGCGGGTGCCGCGCCGAGCAGATCGCATCGACCGCCACCTGCACATCCCCGTCGGTGCGGTTCTTGAAGCCGACCGGCATGGAAAGGCCCGATGCCAGCTCGCGGTGCACCTGGCTCTCGACGGTGCGTGCCCCGATGGCGCCCCACGTGACGAGTTCCGCATAGTACTGCCCGAGCGTCGTGTCCAGAAACTCGGTGGCGACCGGCAGGCGCAAGGCCGCGAGGTCGGCCATGAGTTTTCGCGCCAGCCGCAGGCCCTTGTTGATCTGGAAGCTCCCGTCGAGATCCGGATCGTTGATGAGGCCTTTCCAGCCAATCACCGTGCGCGGTTTCTCAAAGTAAACCCGCATGACGACGAACAGCTCGCGGGCGTGGCGCGCCGCCAGGGCGCGCAAGCTCTCCGCGTAGTCGCGCGCCGCCGCGGGGTCGTGGATCGAGCACGGCCCAACCACGACGAGCAGCCGGTCATCGCGGCCGAGAATGATCTCCTCCACCGCCTGGCGGCTCTGGACCACGAAGGCCGCGCCCGCGTCGTCCAGCGGCAGCTCCTCGGCCAGAACCGCCGGGAACAGCAGGGGCCGGGCGGCGCGGATGCGAAGATCGGCAGTGGGCAGGCGGGCCATGGACTGGAGATGGATCAGCGGCTCACGCTTCCAATTTCTTTCCAGCCTGTTCCACCGCCGCGGTGGCGGCGACCACCGGCGGCGGCATGGTCACGCCAAGCCCGAGACGCCGGGCGCGGGCGCGAAGACCAAGCGCCAGCAGCGATGCAAACTCCGATTGCGCCGCCATCGCACCGAGGCGGGCCGCCACGTCGGCCGGCAGCGCGACCTGCGTCAGCGGCAGAACCTGTTTTTCGCCCAAGAAGAGCGTGAGTCCCGCGCCGAGCGCCTCCACGTAGTCGCGCAGTCTGACGGGTGGCGCGTAGATGAGGCCCTGGCTGGCCGGGTAGGGCGTGAACTCCATGAACGCGGCCAATTGTGCGTGAAACTGTGTCAGCGCCCCGTCGGCGGTCGCGGGTGTCCAGCGCACCGTAAACGCCTTGCGTTCCCGGAATTTCTTCACCTCCCAAAGGCGCAGTACAAGTTCATAGTCGGCGTGCTTCTGCTCCAAGGCCCCAGTGAACACGTAGTCGAGTCCGCCCTCGACCGTCTCCACCAGCTGCCGCATGTGTTCCGGCGCCCACTCTGCATTGAACAGCGCGTAGTGCTCGCGTCCTTTCAAGGGCACCGCGGCAATGGTGGTATAGTTGGCGCTGAAGAACAGCATTTCCGAGAGCCACAACGGGATGCCCCTGGAGAGACGACCGAGTTCATCCTCCGGTCGCTTCATGACCTCCGCAAAGTCCTTCAATCCGACGAGGGCAAGCTGACCGAAGGCGACGCGCCGCAGCTTGCCTTCCTTCGGTGGCAGCAGGCCGGCGATGTCTTCCAGGCCATAAAACCAGACTGGTTTGCTGATGCTGACGAGTTCGAGCTTCACGCCGGCCTCGTCCTCGGGCGCGTCGGCTGGCGGGGTGGGCGCGATCGCCCCCTCGGCCCCCAACAGCAGCATATCGGAGATGACATTCGAGAAACCGAGGAGCCGCTCCTCGAGCTCGGGCCGTTGGAGGGCGAAAAGCAGATCCAGCACGTGCTGGGCGGCCTCGGGATCGCGCACAGCCAGATAAGCTTGCAGCAGGTTGATGCCCGCGGCGGGGCCGTGCCGCTGCGCGTCGTAGCGCGGTCCGATCAGCTCGATAATCTCGCGGGTATTGCCGGTCACGCCGAGGTCGCCGGAAACTGTTAGGAGGATGTCCGCGCGGTCTCCCGCCGTGGCGATCACCTCCTCGTAGATGGCCATGGCGGTGGCGCGGTCTTTGCGTTCCAGCGCCTCGCGCGCCTGCTTGAGGCGGGCGAGGACGGCCCCGCCTGCGGGGGCCGGCGCCGGGGCCGCCGTTCCGGACTCAGCGCTGGGGGCGGAGGATCCAATTTCAGGCACGGGTGGCGCTGCCGCCGGCGGGCTGTCCGCCGGCGGAGGACGGGTGGGTTTTGGGGGAAGAAACCGGTCGAGTAATCCCATGCCTCAAGCAGGAAACGCACCCGGGTCGTACACGCGAAACAAAATTTACCCACGCGGGGCTCCACCGTTTACCGTTTGACCCCCTCGGATGAGCGGCTACTTAGCTGCGTTCCCAACCGGTGAACCGCGTCTATATCAAAACCTACGGATGCCAGATGAATGAACGCGACAGCGAAGCCGTCGCGGCCATGCTGCGCGCCCGTGGGTATCGCCTCGTCCATCACGAGGACGACTGCGACATCATGCTGCTCAATACCTGCAGCATCCGCGACCTGGCCGAACAGAAGGCGCTCGGCAAGGCGGGACACATGGCGGCGCGGAAGAAACGCCAGCCCCAATTCATTCTCGGCATCCTCGGCTGCATGGCGCAGAACCGCGGCGCGGCGTTGCTCGATCAGTTGCCCGATGTCGACCTCATTGTCGGCACCCAGAAGTTTCACCACGTGCCGGGCTATCTCGACAATCTGCGCGCCGCCCGCGAGGCCGGGGTCCCCGTGGGGCATACGATCGTCGACATCGCGGAGGAAGCGGGTTCGCAGAATACCATCCGCGACCATGTGTTGGACGAGCGGCAGGTCACCGCTTTCGTCTCGATCCAGCAAGGCTGCAACATGGATTGCTCCTTCTGCATCGTGCCGAAGACGCGCGGAGACGAGCGCTCTCGTCCGATGGATGACATCG
>JBGOXZ010000239.1:0-4916 GCA_041479395.1 Opitutaceae bacterium | reverse complement strand
GTAGGCCCGGCGCCACGCGGCATAAAGCTTCTCGATGGTGGCGCCCGGGGCCGCGGGCACGGTGATGGTCGTGGCGATGCCGCGGCGCATCGGGGCGAGGTGCGGATTGAACTGGATGACGGTCTTCGCCCCGCTGTGCAGCGACAGCTGCTCCTCGATCTCCGCCAGGTGGCGGTGTTTCACGAGCCCGTAGGCCTTCGCGCTCTCGGCACGTTCGACGTAGAGATAGCCCTCCTCGACCTTGCGGCCGGCGCCGCTGACGCCGCTGAAGGAGTTGACGACAATATGCTCGCGCGTCACCACGCCGTCGCGCAGCAACGGAACCAAGGGCACGAGGATGCCCGTAGGATAGCAGCCCGGCGCGGCGATGAGCGGGAAATTCCTCCACTCGCCGGCGGTCAGTTCGGGCAGGACGAAGCGCGCCTGGGCGAGCAACTCCGGCGCATGGTGTTCGCCGTAGTAGTTCGTATAGGTGGCGAGATCGGCGATGCGGAAGTCGGCACTGAGGTCGATCACCTTTTTGCCGGCGGCGACAAAGGCCCGGGCGAAGGTGGCGGCGGCGCCGTGCGGGAGCGCGAGAAAGAACAAAGCAATGTCGCTGGCGGCGAGCGCGACGGCATCGGAATCGACGAACCGCAGGTCACGGTCGAGCCCGCGCACCGCGGGGATCACCTGGGCAAGCGGCTTGCCCGCGTGCTGGCGCGACGTGACCGCCGCCAGGGTGACCTGCGGATGGTCGAGCAGGAGCTTGACCAGCGTTTCGCCGGAATAACCGGAGGCACCGACAACACCGACTTTCATGGGAGGAACGAGTTGGGAAGACAGAAGACTGTGGACCGACATCAGGCTACACAAAAAGAGCGGAGGCCGCCGGGGCACTCCGCTCGAGGAAAGAGGCGATGATCTCGCGTCTAGCGCTTGGAGAACTGGAAGCGCTTGCGGGCGCCCGGCTGACCGGCCTTCTTGCGTTCCTTTTCGCGCGGATCGCGCGTAAGGTGTCCGGCCTTCTTCAGCTTGATGCGGAGTTCCGGGTTGAACTTCTGCAAGGCGCGGGCGATGCCGTGCGCCACGGCGACGGCCTGGCCGCTGATGCCTCCGCCGCGGACATTGGCGGTGACGTCGAACTTCTCGCGCAGTTCGACGGTGAGCAACGGCGCATAGGCCTGCTTGGCAAAGTTCTCGTGGGAGAAATACCGTTCAAATTCGCGACCGTTGGCCACGAGCTTGCCGGTACCCTCGACGAGGCGCACGCGCGCGGTGGCCGTCTTGCGGCGGCCGGTGGCGGAAAACACGGCTATTTCAGCGCTCATGGGTGGATCACACGGAAATCTTGACGGGGTTTTGGGCTTCGTGCGGGTGCGCGGCACCGGGAAAGACGCGCAGCTTGGTCAGCATGCGGCGGGCGAGACGGTTCTTGGGCAGCATGCCCTTGACGGCGTGCTGGATAATGAATTCAGGGCGCCGCACGCGCATCTCGGAAAGTTTGCGATAGATCTCCCCGCCAACGTAGCCGGAGAAGGACATGTAACGGTTCTGCTCCTCCTTCTTGCCGGTGAGCGCGACCTTGGCGGCATTGATGACCACCACATAATCTCCCGTGTCGACATGGGGGGTGTAGGCGGCTTTATGCCGGCCGCGAAGGAGGTTGGCGGCCTTCACGGCGAGGCGGCCCAACACGACCCCATCGGCATCGATCAGATGCCATTTCGGTTGAACCGTCCCCTTCCTGGCAAGAAAGGTTTTCATATGCGGAAAGGGTGCCATAGGTAGGTTTTCAGGGGGGCGTGTCAACCCTTTAGATGGAAAAGCGTGTGTGCGCCGCCTGCTTCCATCGTTGCACCGCGGACCGACTTCAGCGACGTTGGTTCCGGACACAGGACCGCCAGGCGGTTTCTCACCATGCCGCAAAACAGATTATGGTTTCTCGCCGGACTGATGGGAGTGACCGGAGTGGCATTGGGCGCATTTGGCGCCCACGCGTTGCGGGAATCATTGCTGCAACGCCAGACCGTCAATCTTTGGCAGACCGCCGTGCTCTATCACCTTGTCCACACGGTGGCCCTGCTCGCGCTGACGGGCTGGAAGGCGGATTCCGCCGGGCGCCTGCCGCCTGCGATCGCGGCCGCGGCGTACTGCTGGATTGGCGGCATCGTTTTGTTTGCCGGGTCGCTCTACGGCCTTGCTCTCGGCGGCCCGCGCCTCCTCGGACCGGTCACGCCCGCCGGCGGCTTGCTCCTGCTGGCGGGGTGGGTGCTCGTCATGATCAGCGGTCTGCGACCATCCGCGGGGCCGGCGAAATCCTGATCCCCGGAGCCGATCACCCCATGCGGCTGCCTGATGAGTTGCTCGCCATATTGCCGGCGGTCCGCGCCGCGGGGCGGCCGCGTCTCGTGGGCGGCTGCGTGCGCGACTGGCTGCTCGGACTCGAGCCGAAGGACTTCGACATCGAGGTGGCCGGCGTCGATTACGAGGCGCTGGTTCGTGTGCTCGCGCCTTTCGGCGCGACCGATCTGGTCGGACGCAGCTTTGGCATCGTCAAATTGCGCCTCGCCGGTGCGGAGTACGATTTCAGCCTGCCGCGGCGCGAATCGAAGACCGGCGCGGGCCACCGCGGTTTCGCCGTGGCGCCCGACCCCACCCTGTCCGACGCCGAGGCGGCCGCGCGGCGCGATTTCACGATCAACGCCATCGCGTATGATCCCCTGACCCAGGCAGTCATCGATCCGCACGGCGGCCAAGCCGACCTCCGGGCCCGCGTGCTGCGTCACACCAGCGCCGCGTTCGTGGAGGATCCGTTGCGCGTGCTGCGCGCCATGCAGTTCGCCGCGCGCTTTGACCTCACCCTGGCGCCGGAAACGGCGGCACTCTGCCGGAGCATCGCCCACACCTATGGCGAACTGGCGGTCGAACGCGTGTGGGGCGAGTGGGAGAAATGGGCCGTGAAATCGGCGACGCCTTCGCGGGGTCTCGTCGTGCTGGAACAGACCGGCTGGCTCGCGCACTTTCCGGAGATTGCGGCCATGGCGGGTGTGCCGCAGGAACCCGAATGGCATCCCGAAGGCGATGTGCTCACGCACACCAAGCTTTGTCTCGACGCCCTCGCCCGTCTGCCGGAGTGGCGGGCGAGCGACGCGACGCGACGGCGGTATCTTATGTTCGCCGTCCTGGCCCACGATTTCGGCAAGCCCGCGACCACGGTGCAGGCCGAACGCCGCGGTGTGATGCGCTGGCTCAGCCCCGGACATGAGGAGGCCGGCGGGCCGTCCACCGAGGTCTTTCTGCACCGCATCGGCGCCCCGCTCGAGCTGAGCGACTGGGTCCGGCCGCTCGTGTGGCATCACCTGGCGCACCATCATGGGCAGCCAGGGTTTTCCGACAGCGCCGTGCGCCGGCTCGCCCGCAAGCTCACCCCTGCCACCATCGACGATCTGTGCCTGGTCATGTGGGCGGATCATCTGGGCCGCCCGCCGCTCGTGTCGGGCGAGACCGAGACACGCATTCAGGCGCTGCGTGACACGGCCCATGCCCTTGCCGTGCGGGACACCGCGCCCCGCCCGTTGATCCTCGGCCGGCACCTGCTCGAACTCGGGCTGCGGCCGGGCCCGCATTTCAAACCCATTCTCGACGCCTGCGCCGAAGCCCAGCTGGACGGCACGTTTACCGACGAAAGCGGCGGCCGGACGTGGTTGCAGGCGTATCTGCGGAATCGCGGTATTTTGCCATCGGGATGAAGCGCCAACGATGCCGGCTGGGCCGCATTACGAAAACCAACATGAACCACGGATTACACGGATCAGCACGGATAGTTAGATTGTGGCGGTGCATCAAAAAGGGGGGTGCCTCATCAATCCTTCGTCATGCAATACTGTAGCCGTGCCCATCGGTGTAATCCGTGGTAAAAACAACCATGGTATTCGGGCCCAAATGCCAACGACTCCGCACATCATTCGCGCCTTTCAGTGGGACCTCGCCCGCCAGGTGGAGCGGCTCGATTTCCTGCTGAAGTGGCTGCCGCGCTACGCCGAGTGGGGTTATCAAGAACTCCATCTTCACCTGGAGGATGCGGTCGAATATCCGAGCCTGCCCGCCGTCGCGCGATCCGACGCCTACAGCTACGCCCAGTTTGCCCGGCTGGTGGAGGCGGCGACCGCCGCGGGCATCCGCGTCGTGCCGATTGTCAACCTGCTCGGGCATACGCAGTACCTCATCAAGGTGTCCGGGCTCCGCGACCTGAACGAATTGCGTGATCCGTCGGACCGTCCGCTCGCCCACGGCCAGATCTGCCCCCTGCACCCGCGCACGCTGGAGGTCGCCGAAAAACTCCTGCGCGACATGGCGCCGTTCTGCACCGCCGGCAAGGTGCACGTCGGCCTCGACGAATCGTTTCACCTCGGCAAATGCCCGCGTTGCCGCGCGGAAATCGCGCGCGCGGGGCTGGCCGGCCATTTCGCGGCGCACGTCAACCGGCTCCATGAGCGCACCACTTCGTTCGGCCTGCGTCTGGGCCTGTGGGCCGACATGCTGGCCTTGCTGCCCGCGGCCATTCCGCAACTGCCGCGCGACGTGATCGCGTACGACTGGTACTACCATCCCTTTGCCCGCCACCCGCGGATCGAACTCCACAACTTCGCCGAGACCGACCTGGCGGCGCCGTTGCAGGCGCGGGGCATTGAATATTGGGGCTGCCCGATGAACGGCGCCTTCCGCTACGAGCCGCTGCCGGTGTTCGGAGAGCGGATGGAAAACATTTTGTCGTGGTGGCGACGCTGCCGGCTCGTCGGAGCAGGTGGTTTCCTGATTACCTCCTGGGAGCCGAACCGGCTGGCGATTGAACTCACGACCGTGGTCGATGCCGCCGCCGCCTGCCTGTGGCTTGATCCGGACGTTGACGATCCGCGGGAAATGCTCGCGCGCGG
>JBGOXZ010000238.1:0-4920 GCA_041479395.1 Opitutaceae bacterium | reverse complement strand
CCCGCGCCTGCAGTTCGCCCTCCGTCTTGAGCACGAGGTAGATGGCACCGTGCATGGCGAAGAGCGCCACCGTGGTCACGCCCATCAGGAGCGCATAGGGGTTCAACAACCCCAGGAAGCTGCCGGCGAATTCGCCGCGCGGTCGGTCCGGCGGTCTCTGCAGAGTTGGTCGTGGTCGTCCCCACGCAGAGCGCGCAGTCGAGTGGCGTCTTCACCAACTTGCGGTTGGAGTCGCGAACCGCCGTCCGCTATGCCTTTGCGGCGGATCAAGAGATGCTCGCGCTCTGCTGCCGCATAGCCGTTCGCACCATCACCAGATCGCTCACATTTTCCAGTGATAGCATCCCCACCAGCCGCTCATGGGCGAGGACGGGGACCGAATTGCACTTACTCTCTCGCAGCGAAACCAGCGCGTCGTCCAGCGATGCGTGAGCGTCGACCGAGGGACATTCCCGGCACATGGCGGCGCCCACCAGGGTTCCGGGGCCGGACGCCGCGAGCGATCTCACCAAGTCGTTACGGCGAAGCAGACCGACAATCCGGTTGCCCTCGAGCACGGGAAAGTCATGTTGCGTGCCCGCGAGCAGTTCCTCCACGGCTGTGGCCAAGGAGTCGTCTGCGCGCAACGTGCGAAAGCGGGTCATCATCGCGTCGGCTGTGCGCAGGTCGCGAAGGGCAGAACTCATCTCGACAAAATGGGCTTCGCCTTGCGCGCCGAAGAACACGAACAGCGCGATGAACAGCAGCATCGGATTGAAAAACACGCCGAGGATGCCGAACACAATTGCCATGCCCTGGCCGACGGTGGCGGCAATGTGCGTGGCGCGGGGCCGGTCCATGCGCATGGCCAGTAGCGCCCGCAAAACCCGGCCGCCGTCCATGGGGAACGCAGGCAGGAGGTTAAACCCCACCAGCAGCAGATTAACCCATAGCAGACGTGTGAGAAAGCTGCCGCTCGCAACCGTGACATCGAAAAACTGCTCCAGCCCGGCCAACAAGGCCAGCACCCCGAACAGCACGGCGGCGATGGCCACGTTGACCAGCGGGCCCGCGATGGCGACCCAGAGTTCTTGGTGTGGCTTTTCCGGGATGCGCTCGAGCCGCGCCACGCCGCCGATCGGCAGCAGGGTGATGTCGCGCGTGGGAACGCCGTAGGTGCGCGCCGCGAGCGCGTGCCCCAATTCGTGCAGCACCACGCAGGAAAACAACGCGAGAATAAACAGCACGCCGCCGAGCGCGCCAGCAAGGCTTTGGCCTTGTCCGAGGTGGGCAAAAAACACCCACCCGACGAGCAACAGGAATGTCCAGTGCATGTAGAGGCCGATGCCGGCCACGCTGCCGAGTCGGAGGGACCATTTCATGGTTGGTGTGGGGGTTGGAAGTTGAGGCGATGTCGCGGAGTCAGGGAACCGTTGCGGACGGACGGGAGGTCGTCGAGTTCAGACAATGGCAGCCCCCGTCGGCGCGGCAACGCATCGCGTTGCGACCCAACCGACAATATGCACTGGGATGCCTTCGCAATGTGCCGCGCGAAGCGATCAAGGCGCACTTCGAGGACGACATCGACTCTCTCAACCAAGGGCTACTCAAGATCTCTCTCCGTTCTCCTGATCGGACCGGCAACCGTACGGCGGAATCTGTCTTCGCAACTGCTCTACTTTCGACTCCTCAACTCATCTTGTCCAGCTTCACATTGCCGCGGAAGATCCGGCAGATGCCGGCGAGCGCGCGCCACCGGGACTACGACCGCGAAAACCACGGCTCGCGGAAATCGCCATCGCAAGAGGCCAGTGCCCTGAGAATGAGTGAACGAAATCCAGCGGGGCGGGTCATACGGTCAGAATGAAGCGATCAAGAGTCGTCGTGCCTTGGCACGAAGGGTTGCATCTTCGTCCTGCCGCGAAATTGATGCAGGTCGCACAGAGGTTTCGTTCAACGATTCTTCTGAAGTGCGGTGAGAGAATCGCGGACCTTCGCAGCGTTCTGAGCATGATCGCATTGTGCGCCACCATGGGAACACCCCTCGACGTCGAGGCGACAGGCGAGGATGAGCAGGATGCGGCACAAGCGATAGAGGAGGTATTCTCCGCTCATACCAACACTGATACTGCCAACGACGCGCCCCAGCAGAGATTTTGAGTCAATGTTCTGCAGAATGGGTCCGGTGCCTCGACCACGCCGGGCTGGTCAGGAAAGCAGCCGAGGACGTGGTCGGCCACGGTTCGGCGGTTATCCAGGCATTCGCCCTCCGCAAACCGAAGTCAGCTCCCGCCAAGACGGGCCGCGGGGGATCATTGCCCTCCCGGACAATCGACAGGCGCCTCACCGCAGATGCAGCCGCGCGAACAGCTGAACCTTCACCCAATCGAGGCCGACGAAATAAACCGCGCCCACGCCGACGACGCCGAGCAGGACCGAAGGATGGATCGCCGGCATGAGGATGCCGGCGAGAACGAGAAGCGCGGTAACGCCCAGGCCCGCCACCGAACTGCCGAGCAGGTAACCGCCCGGCCGCGTGTTCCAGAAGTGTCCGCGTTCGCGCAGCAGGTAGACCCCGGCCTGCGAACTAAGGATCAGCGTGGCAAAGGTCAGGGTCTGCAGGGGCCGCGGATCGAGCCGGAGCACATAGTGCCCGTACAGAAAGACGCCGAGCGAGAACACCAGCTTGCACGCGGCGAGCGCCGTCGAGGCCAGCAGGATGCCACGCGTGTTCCACCGGTTCGGCCGAAGCGAGAATGTCATTCGGTCCGTCGAAATGGACATGGTGAGAAAGTCGTTGAGGAAAAGGATCAGCACCATCAGCAGCGGCGTGAGCGGCGTGTGCCGCGTCACCAGGAAGCCGATGACCAGCAGCGCCATCATCTCGATTTTCTTCACCAGCATCGCGAGGGTGTAGGTGATGATGCGCTGGAAGACCCGCCGGCTCGTCTCGATCGCGGGCACCACCCCGCCCAGGCCCGGAGTGGTCAGCACCATGGCGGCGGCGGCCTTCGCCACGTCCGTCGCGTTGGCCACGGCCACCCCCGCCTCCGCCTGGCGCAGCGCCGGCGCGTCGTTGACGCCGTCACCGCTCATGCCGACCACCGCACCGCGCCGTTGAAAGGCGCGCACCAGCTTGATCTTGTCCGCCGGGAACACCCCGGCATACACGCCACAGTCAAGCGCGTCGCCGCCGAGATCGCCGTGGAGCTTCTCAGGTGAACACACGTTGCCGGGAATACCCACCTGCTCCGCCACGTTGCGAGCGGTGAGCGCGTTGTCGCCCGTCACCATCACCGTGCGCACACCGGCCTCGCGGATGGCGCTCACCACGGATTTCGAGTCGTCGCGCACGGCGTCCGCGAGGCCGAGCAGGCCGGCGAAACGCAACGTCTGCGCGTCGCCGACGGCCACGGCGAGCACCCGCTGCCCGCGCGCCGCCATGGCTTCGGCCTGCGGCTGCCAGACGGATTCCGCCGCACCTCCCAGTTTTGCGACTACGGCGGGCGCGCCTTTCACATAACGGCGCGGGCCGGTTTCCTCCTCGTACACCGCCTCGGCCCGTTTCGTAGCCGGGTCGAAGGGCTTGAAGTCGAGCCGCTTGCTTTCGCCCTCGTGCCAGCCGCGGCCGGCCGCCGCCTTGACGATCGCGCCATCCACCGGATCCTGCCCGGCCGGGTCGCTGGCCAGCGCCGCGGCCCGCACCAGGTCGTTTTCGGAAAAATCCGGTGCGGTCCAGAGCGCATTCACCGTGGCCTCGTTGCGGGTCAGGGTCCCGGTCTTGTCGCTGCACAGGACCGTCATCGACGCCAGGTCGTGCAGGGCGCTGAGGCGGGTGATCAACACGCCGCGCCGCGACAGCTCCAGCGATCCCAGCGCGGCCGCGAACGTGAACGTGGCGGGCAGGGCGACGGGAATCGAGGCGAGCAGAATGGCCAGCAGCAGCGGCAGAATCTGCCCGAGCGACATCCCCATGTAGTGCGCGTAGCCCGTCACGATCACCACCATGGCCGCGTTGACCACAAAGAGGTTCCGGACGACACCCACGATCTCGTGCTCCTGCCGGTTGGCCGATCTGGCGGTGCGGACGAGTTCGGCGGTCTTGCCGAAGAAGGTACGCGCGCCGGTGGCGGTGACTTCGCCGGTGGCCTCGCCCCCGCGTACCATCGAGCCGGCGTAGGCGGTTTTGCCCGGCTCCACCGCCACGGCCGCGGATTCGCCCGTCAGCGCGGACTGGTCCGCCAGCAGCGATCCTTCGTCCACGCGCACGTCCGCGGGTGCGATGCCGCCCTGCCGCAGGTGGATGACATCGCCGGGCACCAAGTCCTCGGCGGGCAATGTGATCCAGGTGCCGTCGCGGCGCACCCGGGCTTTTACGTGCAACTGCTGGCGCAGGAGGGCCAGCGCCTTCTGCGCGCGTCCTTCCTGCAGGAGACTCACCGTCGCGTTCAAGACGAGCAGCCCGCCGATCACGGCCGCCTCCACCCGCTCACCGAGAAAAAGCTGGATGATGATGGTGGCTTCGAGGAGCCACGGAATGGGCGCCCAAAACCGTCGGAGAAACTGCCATAGCGGGTGCGTTTTCTCCTCGACCACCGCATTGGGGCCGAACTGCTTCAGCCGCGTCTGCGCCTCGGCCGCGGTCAGACCACGATGGTTGGTGTTGTCGGCGGCGACGGGCGGAGTCATGGGCTGATCGGACATCGAAAGAGGGTAGCCACTTTTCACCACTTGTCGCGTCGCGTCGCCATCGCCGCCCGCGGACGGCCGGCGCATGGGCGGATTAGTAACTCATTTTGTCGAGCTTCACCTTGCCGCGGAAAATCCAGTAGATGCTCACAGTGTAGGCCAGCACGACGGGCACGCCGATGAGCGCGATCGTCAGCATGATGGCAAGCGTCTTGGGCGAGGAGGCGGCGTTGAAGGCCGTGAGGCTGTGCT
>JBGOXZ010000237.1:0-4935 GCA_041479395.1 Opitutaceae bacterium | reverse complement strand
GCCCAGTCCCACGTGCGCGTGTCGTTCGACATCCCGGAGTATACCGGCAACGTCGACGGGCTCGGCACGCTGCGCATCCTCGAGGCGGTCCGCGAAGCCGGCCTCGTGAAAAGAGTCCGCTTCTATCAGGCATCGTCCTCCGAGATGTACGGCAAGGCGCTGGAGGTGCCGCAGACCGAGTGCACGCCGTTCTGGCCGCGTTCGCCCTACGGCTGTGCCAAGGTTTACGCCTACTGGCTCACGGTGAACTATCGGGAAAGCTACCGCCTGCACGCCAGCAATGGCATCCTCTTCAACCACGAGTCGCCGCGCCGGGGCGAGACGTTCGTCACTCGCAAGATCACCCGCGCTGCCGCGCGCATCAAACTCGGACTGCAGGATCGGCTGTACCTCGGCAATCTCGAGGCCCGGCGTGACTGGGGCTACGCCAGGGAATATGTCGAAATGATGTGGCTCATCCTCCAGCAGGACAACCCCGACGACTACGTCGTGGCCACGGGCGAGACGCACAGCGTGCGCGAGTT
The DNA here is from genome assembly GCA_041479395.1 of Opitutaceae bacterium. Taxonomy (GTDB): domain Bacteria; phylum Verrucomicrobiota; class Verrucomicrobiia; order Opitutales; family Opitutaceae; genus Fen-1467. The sequence goes on along the minus strand of JBGOXZ010000237.1, from coordinate 4,411 downwards.
TTGTCAGGAGGCGTTTGGCCTGCTCGGACTCGACTGGGAAAAGCATGTGCAGCACGACGCGCGCTACGAGCGGCCCGCCGAGGTCGACCTGCTCATTGGTGACTCCACCAAAGCCAGGCAGCGGCTTGGGTGGGAGCCCAAGGTGCGCTTCAAGGATCTGGTGAAAATCATGATCGAGGCCGACCTCGAATTAGCGAGGCGCGAGGCCCAGATCGCGAAGCTGCCGAAACCCTGAGGTGCCGCGTAGGAAGGTCGCTCGCGACCGATCTCGCCCGCGAGCGGGCTTCCTACATGAAACTTTCATCGCAGATGAAACTCTACATCGCAGGCCATCAAGGCATGGTCGGATCCGCGCTCGTGCGGCGCTTCCAGCGCGAGCCCGGCGTTTCGCTCGTGCTGCGGACCTACCGGGAGGTTGACCTCACCCGCCAGGCTGCGATTGAGACGTTCTTTGCCGCCGAGAAGCCCGAGGCCGTCATCATCGCCGCGGCCAGGGTCGGCGGCATCCATGCCAACAACACGTACCCGGCGGAGTTTCTCTATGATAATCTCGCCATCGCCGCAAACACGCTCCACGCCGCGTATCGGCATGGCGTGAAGCGGGTGCTCTTTCTGGGCAGTTCCTGCATCTATCCGCGGCAGGCGCCACAGCCCATGTCCGAGGATTGCCTGCTCACCGGCGTGCTCGAGCCGACCAACGAGGCCTACGCCATCGCCAAGATCGCCGGCCTGAAGCTCTGCCAATACTACCGCCGGCAATACGGGGTGCTCTTTCACTCGGCCATGCCCACCAACCTCTACGGTCCGGGGGACAACTACCACCCGCAGGACTCGCATGTGCTGCCGGCGCTCATCCGCCGTTTTCACGAGGCGCGGGAGGCCGGTCTTGCCGAGGTGACCGCCTGGGGCAGTGGCCGTCCGCGGCGGGAATTCCTGCACGTCGACGACCTGGCCGACGCCTGCGCATTTCTCCTTAACCTCGCCAGTCCCCCCGATTGGATCAACGTCGGCAGCGGCGCGGAGGTGACGATCCGGGAGTTGACCGAGATGGTCGCCGCGACCGTCGGTTTCAAGGGCCGCATCGTCTGGGACGCCACCAAGCCGGACGGCACGCCGCGCAAATTGCTGGATGTCTCCAAACTCGCCGCACTCGGCTGGAAGGCGAAGATTGGTCTGCGCGAAGGCCTGGAGAGAACCTACGCCAGTTTTCTCGCCGAGAAGGCCGCCGGCACGTTGCGGGCGTGAACGGCGCGGGAACAGGTTCAACCCGAGGGACGCCGGGGGCATTCGCCGCCACCGACGGGGAGCCGGGCCGGCCGCCGGCGGGTGCCGCGTCATGAGGCGTTTGCAAATGCCTCGCGATCCTGTATCGCCATACTGATTCCACCCCGTTCATGGCTGATCCCATCGAAGTTGAGCCGTTGGCAGACACTGAAGGAGGACCGCGCAAACCATTCCTCGAGCATCTGGAGGATTTGCGCATGGCCCTGCTGAAATGCTTGGTCGTGATCCTGGTGGCGCTGCTCGTCTGCCTGTTCACGGTCAACAAAATCGCCTCGATCCTCGAGTATCCGATCCGCCGGATGCATCTGCTCGACCAGCCGCAGCCAACGGTGACCTTTCAGATCGGCTCCGTGCGGTTCGGGCCGTACGAAGTCTCGCGTGACCAGTTTGCCGGTCTGCCGCCCGGTGACACGCCTCACATCGTGTACAAGATCGGCATGACGAAGATCGGCGAGGAACAGGTGGTCACGCTGAAGCCGGATCCGCAGGCCGACCCGGGCGTCACCCGCATCAAACTGCGCAACCTCAATCCGGCGGAGGGTTTCATGGTGGCGTTTCACATCGCGCTTTACGCCAGCCTAGTCGTGTCCGCGCCGTTCTGGCTGTATTTTCTCGGGCAGTTCATCCTGCCGGCGCTGCACGTCCGCGAACGCCGGTTCCTCTTCATGTGGCTGGGATGGGGCGTGCTGCTGTTCCTGCTGGGCATTCTGTTGACGTATTTCGTGCTGCTGCCGCTCGCGCTGCGGGCGTCGATTCAGTATTCCACCTTGCTCGGCTTTGACGCCTACGAATGGCGGGCGGATGAATACATCCGCTTCACCTGCAAATTCCTCCTCGGCATGGGACTGGGCTTTCAGTTTCCGCTGGTGGTACTCACGCTCGTAAAACTCGGCATCCTCGGCTATCGCCAGCTCGCGCATTTTCGCCGCCACGTCATCGTGGTTTCCTTCATCCTGGGGGCAATCCTCACGACCCCCGAGGTCATCACGCAGGTGGCCATGGCCGTCCCGCTCTGCCTGCTCTACGAAATCTGCATCTGGCTGGCCTGGTTCTGGGAAAGGAAGAAGCGCCGCGAGGAGGCCGCGGCGGCGGTGTAGCCAAAAGGTCTTCGCCGCAGTGGCCCCGGACGAGAGAAATGGAAAGTTCACCCACCGCGACGCGGCGTCGCCAAGATCATTTGGGCTGTCATTCCGAGCGCAGCGAAGAATCCAACCTGACATCGCCCACGGTTCCGGCGCAGTCCAAGGGGAACCTTCACTTCGTTCAGGATGGTAATTTTTTCCTTGCACCGGCCGCGCGGCTTTGCGGCCATTTCCCCTGCGCCCATCACGCTCACCCTGACTCTCACTTTCACCCTTATTCCCCGCCATGATTGCTCCGGAAACCATTTCCCGCCTCGAAGACATCAAGAAGCGCGCCGGCCACCTGTGGAGGTTTCTTTGACGTCGAACAGAAGCAACGTGAGATCGAGGCCATGGGGGCGCAAATGGGCGCCCCGAAGTTCTGGGACAACCACGAGCGCGCCCAGAAGCACATCGCGAAGCTGAACGGCCTGAAACGCGCCATCGGCGGTCTGCTGGAGTTTAGCAAGAAACTCGCTGATGCCGAGGTCATGGTGGAACTGGTCGAGGCCGCCACCGGTGCGGAACGGGAGAACTACGGCCGCGAGCTCGACCAGACGGTCGCCGCGCTCGTCGCGGACATTGACCGGATCGAGCTGCAGAGTTTCCTGAGCGGCCAGTTCGACCGCAACAATGCCATTCTCAGCATTCAGGCGGGCGCGGGCGGCACCGAATCGTGCGACTGGGCCGACATGCTTTTCCGCATGTACAACCGCTGGGCCGAACGCCGCGGCTTCGATATCGAGGTGCAGGAGGTGCTCGCCGGCGACCAGGCGGGCATCACCAAGGCGACCATGCTGCTCAAGGGCGAAAACGCCTACGGCTACGCCAAGGCCGAGCGCGGCGTCCACCGTCTCGTGCGCATCAGCCCGTTTGACGCCAACAAGCGCCGCCACACGTCGTTCGCCGCGGTCGACGTCATCGCCGAAATCAACGAGGACATCGCCATCGAGGTTCCCGAGAACGAAATCCGCGTCGATGTCTACCGTTCCTCCGGCAAAGGGGGGCAGGGAGTGAACACGACCGACTCCGCCGTGCGCATCACCCACCTGCCGACCGGCCTCGTGGTCGTCTGCCAGAACGAACGCTCGCAGATCAAGAACCGCGCCAGCGCCATGAGCGTCCTCAAGGCGCGCCTGTACGAAAGACGCCTCGACGAGCAGCGCAGCGAAATGGAGCGGTTTTACGGCGAGAAGGGCGAGATCGGCTGGGGCAGCCAGATCCGCAGCTACGTGCTGCAGCCTTACCAGATGGTGAAGGACCTGCGCACCGGGTTGAGCACGAGCGACACCCAGGGCGTGCTGGACGGTGACCTCGACCGCTTCATCTATGCGTGGCTCCGCGCGGGCCAGCCGCGACACCGGAACAAGGACATTCAGATGGACGAGTAATCCAGAGGATAGAGGACAGAAGACAGAAGACAGAGGACAGAGATCAGTCCATCGCTTGCACTTTCCGGCGTCTGACGTCTGACTTCTGACCCCTGATCATGCTTGCTTACGAATCCATCAAGTCCGCCCTGGACGCCCAGCCGCTGTTCGAGGCCAAGACGTGGCAGCTGTCGCCCGAGGCCTGGCCGGTGACGCGTCAACAGGTGGCGGAGCTCGAGCAGATCGGCGCGGCCTGCCTCGAGTTTCACCAGACGCTCGAGACGCTCTATCTGCGGGCGGCCGCGGGGAAGAACCTGCTGCGCAACAAGCCGCTCGTCGCGCCGTGGGTCGCCGAGTACCTTGACCGCGGCAAGCCGGCGCGGCTGGTGCAGCAGGCGCGCGATCCCCGCATGCGCGGCGTCTTTCCCACAGTGCTGCGACCCGATCTGCTGCTGGTGGATCACGGGTTTGCCCTCACCGAGCTCGATTCCGTGCCGGGTGGCATCGGCCTCACGGCCTTCCTCATCTCCAAACGCATTTGCAGGGCGTAGAGCCTGAACTTCCCAAGGTAACTGAATTTGAAGAGATTGTTTCCGTGATAGGAAATGGCCTCAGGCGGCCGTGTACGGAGGCGAT
>JBGOXZ010000236.1:0-4943 GCA_041479395.1 Opitutaceae bacterium | reverse complement strand
GAGTACCCCGACCGCGTGATGGTGTCCGAGTGGTCGCAGCCGCAGATCGCCATTCCCTGCGGTTTCCACATGGACTTTCTGCTGCCGTTCAACCAGCCCGGCTACGCCTCGCTGTTCCGCACCACGAAAACCCAGGCGTGGCCGTTCTTCGACCGAGGCGGTCGCGGCGACATCCGCGTTTTCCTTGACGAATTCGAGCCGCTCTATGCCGCGACCAAGGGCCGGGGCTTCATCGCGATCCCCACCGGCAACCACGACGCGACCCCGCGGCTCGGCACGGGCCGCGACGCGCGCGATCTCAAGGTGGCGTTCGCCTTCCTGCTCACCATGCCCGGCGTGCCATTCATCTATTTCGGCGACGAGATCGGCCTGCGGTCGATGGAGGGCCTGCCGTCAAAGGAAGGCGGCTTCGGGCGCACGAGTGTCCGCACGCCGATGCAGTGGGATGGCTCGGCCAATGCCGGCTTCTCGTCCGCCCCCGCCGACCGGCTCTACCTGCCGGTTGATCCCGCCGCCGATCGGCCCGCGGTGACGGCGCAGGAAGCCGATCCAGCTTCAAGCCTGCATGCGGTGCGCGAGTTGATTGCGCTGCGCAAGGCGCATGCGGCACTAGGCGCGAGCGGCGATTTCACCACCATTGTGGCGCAGGCGGGCAAGCTGCCGTTCGTCTACGAGCGTGCCAAGGGTGGCGAGCGGATCCTCGTCGCGCTCAACCCATCGGCGCAGCCGTGCGCGGTGCCGCTGCCCGCGGGGGTCGACGCCCCGTCACTCCGCGCGCTCGCGGGCGAGACGGCGGCGTTTCGCAGCACGGCGCAAGGCTGGACGGTGCAGCTGCCCGCGGTGAGTTACGCCGTGGTCAGGGTCGAGTAGGGTCGGTCACGCCGGACCCGGACAACGCGCGGGAACAAGTCGGATGCCGGGTTGACCGGGAATCGTGCGCCACGCGACCGCGGGTTGCGTCTCTTTTGGAGGAGACGAAAGGGTGAGCGCTTAGCGCCAGTAGCCCTGAATGTAGACGTAGCCGCCGCGGCGATGCCTCCAGTGCGGGCCGACGTAGTGGCGGTGATAGGGCGGTGGTCGCGCCCAATGCCCCGGCATCCACACGTAGCCTCGCGGCTCGTAGACCCAACATCCCGAGACCCAGACCGTATCTGGAGCCGGCTGCGCCACGATTACCTCGGTTTGCGGCGCAGGCGGGGGCGGAGGAGATTGTACGACCACATCGGAGGTCGCCTGGCTCTCGGAGGTGTAGAGCGTCCCGCGCTGTTGATCGACGCTGTTGCCGAGCGTGCCGCCGGCGATGGCACCCGCGGTGCCTCCAATCAACGCGCCACCGAGCGCATTATGACTCCGGCTATTATTGCCGATAATGGCGCCGGCGAGGGCGCCCAGAGCTCCGCCGGTCACGGCGCCTTGCTGGGTGTTCGGGCCGGTGCCCACGCATCCGCTGAAGAAAGTGGACAATGCCACGGTCAGAAGGATGGTGATTCTTTTGGTCATGGAGAGGATAGACCAGCAGGCAGTTGAAGCAGTTCCATCGCACTGCTGCAAGTTCCTGCAATCCGAGTCGCTGCGAAAGTCTTGGCCCTTCCCGTCCTCTCATCCCGGTGCGGCGGGCGGGCGGCAGAGGGTTGTTCATGACCGACCGGACCAGTCCTCGGTAGACTCTCTGATTTCGAGTGTTGCCGAACAGAATTGTCGGGAGCGGTGGGAAGGCTAAAGATGATCGTTCCTAATGACCGACACTTCCAAGCCCACCGCCCGTCGGCATCGCGGACTCGCCGCGATGCTGGCCGCGTTGTCGGCCGTCGGACCGTTCTCCATCGACGCCTACCTGCCGTCGATGCCGGAGATCGGACGCGTCTTCGGCGCTCCGCCGCTGCTGGTGCAGCAGACTCTGACCGCCTACCTGGCGCCGTTTGCGCTCATGACGCTCTGGCACGGTGCGATCTCGGACACGCTAGGGCGGCGGAAGGTGACGCTGGTGGCGCTCGCCCTGTTCGACCTGGCTTCGGTGGGTTGTGCGCTGGCCTGGAGCATCGAGAGCCTCCTGTTTTTTCGTGTGATGCAGGGCCTGACGGCCGGGGCGGGCATGGTGGTGGGCCGCGCCATCGTGCGGGACGTGCTGGACGGGGCTGAGGCGCAGCGGCTGATGTCCCAGGTGACCCTGGTGTTTGCCGTCGCGCCGGCGGTCGCGCCGGTGCTGGGCGGCTGGCTGCACGTGTGGTTCGGGTGGCGGGCGGTGTTCGCGTTCCTCGTTCTGTTCACCAGTTCCGTGTGGTGGCTGTGCTGGCGGTCGCTGCCGGAGACGCTGCCGCAGGACCGGCGGCAGCCGATGAATCCGGCGTTCCTGTTCCGCTCCTACTCGCGGGTGCTGCGGAATCCATCCTTTGTCGCGTTGTCCGTGGCGGTGACGTTCAATTTTGCCGCGGTCTTCATCTATATCGTCTCCGCCCCGGTGTTCCTGCTGAAGCACCTGCACGTGAGCGAAACCGGATTCCTCTGGCTGTTTGGACCGGCCACACTCGGCATTGTCTGCGGCGCCTGGCTGTCCGGCCGGGCGGCCGGCCGCATCACGCGACGGCAAACGGTGGCGTGGGGCTACGGAATCATGGCGGCGGCGGCGACGGGCAACCTGCTCCTCAACCTGCTGGTGCCGCCGGGCCTGCCATGGAGTGTGGTGCCCATCTATGTGTATTTCACCGGCGCGGCGCTGGGCATGCCGAGCCTGACTTTGATGGCGCTCGATCTGTTCCCGGAGCAGCGCGGGTTGGCCTCGTCCTGCCAGAGCTTCGTGCAGACCACCGGCAACACCCTCGCCACGGCGGTGGTGGCGCCGCTGGTTTGGGCCTCCACGCTGACGCTGGCCCTGGGCGAGGCGGTGATGCTGGCGGTGGGGCTGACGATCTTCCTCGTATACCTGCGCACGGTCAGGCCGGTGTCGGAGGACCAGGCGGTGGCGGCCCCGGCTGATGGGTGACGCGGGCGGATGCTGCCCGGGATAAGCCGGCGCCAGCCCTGCATCACGGCTTGCGGTAATCTCGCAGGCGCCTCAGTAGCCGCGCGAAGCAGCGCGCCGTGCGGTGGAGGCTGCGCACATAGACAAACTCGTTCGGCGCGTGGATGTTCGCATCGGCCGTGGATGCGCCAAAGAGGATCGTTGGCGCGCCCAGCAGTTCTTGGAAGAGCGACAGCACCGGGATCGATCCGCCCTCGCGTGTCTCGTACGGAGCGACGCCGTACACTTCGGCCAGCACCTCGGCCGCGATCCGGTTGGCCGGATGATCCGCGGGCAGGAAGTAGGGCAGCGAGTGGCCCTGGGTGCGGCTCAGCTCCGCGCGCACGCCGTGCGGGGTGTGTTTCTCCACGTGGCGCCGGAGCAGTTCGAAGATTCGGTCCGGATCCTGGTTGGCCACCAGGCGGCAGTGAAGCTTCGCGTGGGCCTCGGCGGGGATGACGGTCTTCGGGCCGGCGCCCGTGTGCCCGCCCCACAGGCCGTTGATTTCCACCGTGGGCCGGAGTCCCGTCCGCTCGTGCAACGTGAAGCCCGGTTCGCCGTGCAGCGCGGGCACGCCAATCGCGGCCCCGTAGGCCTCCTCATCCGCGGGCAGGCGCGCGATCTGCTCGCGGTCGTGGCGGGTTGGGGCGATCACGTCATCGTAGAATTCTTCCACCACGATCCGTCCGTCCGGCGCGCGCAGGGAGGCGAGGAGGCGGCAGATGGCCTCGAGCGGATTCAAGATTGCGCCGCCGTACATGCCGGAGTGCAAGTCGTGGCTTGCGCCGCGCACATGCAGTTCGGCCCCGCAGCCGCCGCGCAGGCTCAGCGTGAGCTGGGGTTGGTCCGCCGACCACTGGCCGCCGTCGGCGCTGACGACCAGGTCGCAGGCGAACCGGGCGCGCTCCCGGGTCAGCAGCGGACCAAAGCTTGCGCTTCCGATCTCCTCCTCGCCCTCGATGCAGAAGCGGATGTTGACGCCGGGCCGTTCCGGCCCCGCCAGCAGCGCCTCCACGCCCACCATCGCGGCCAGCACGCCGCCCTTGTCGTCGGAGGCCCCGCGACCAAAGAGTTTGTCGTCGCGGATCTGCGGCTCGTACGGCGGGGAAATCCACAGCTCGAGCGGCTCGGGCGGCTGGACGTCGTAGTGGCCGTAGATGAGCACGGTCGGCGCGCCCGCCGCGTGCAGCCAATCGGCGTACACCATGGGATGCCCGTCGGTCGGCAGCACGGCGACATTTTCCAGGCCGGCCCGGCGCAGGCGGTCGGCGACCCAAGCGGCGGCTCGCTGGATGTGGGGTGCGCAGGCGGGCGAGCCGGACTGGCTGGGAATGCGGACGAAGGCCATCAGCTCCTCGACGAGGCGGGCTTCGTGGCGGGCGAGATACTCTTCCGGGGTGGGCGGCATGCCGCGATCATGGATTGGGCCGCCGAGCCGGCAATTCATTTGACGGTGGAAGGGTGCCGCTGGCGGGGGTGAAGACCAGATAGCCGCTTCCTTTTCCGAGGCGCATGTTCTCGTGTCCGCGACGGAAGCAATGGCCGCTAGGTGATGTGCGCGCTCTGCGTCTCCACATAGACTGCGTAGAGCGACTGGCTGCAGGTCATGAACAGGCGGTTGCGCTTGGCACCACCGAAGCAAAGGTTCGAGCAGATCTCCGGCAGCAGGATCAACCCGATGCGCTCGCCGTCGGGCGAGAAGACGTGCACGCCGTCGTAGCCTTCGCCCACCCAGCCGGCGGCAGCCCAAATGTTGCCGTCCACGTCCGCGCGAATACCATCCGCCGTGCCGCCGGTCTTGCCGCCCATCGCCATCGAGATGATTTGGCGGCCTTTCGCGAGCGCCTTGCCGTTAACGACATCGAAGACCTGGATGTTTTTGGGAGCTTGCGGATAATGCGAAGCGCCGGTATCGGCGATGTAGAGCTTCTTGTAATCGGGAGAG
>JBGOXZ010000235.1:0-4950 GCA_041479395.1 Opitutaceae bacterium | reverse complement strand
CCTCCGGCGAAGGCGGAAGCCGGACGTGGCGATCCAACTGGATGGATTGCTTCGTCGCCCGCTTCACGGGTTCCTCGCAATGACAAATCAGGATACCACCGTCACACCGCGGCGATTCCTCCGGCATTCACCCAGCGCTTATGACCGGCTTGGGGATTGTTTCCGGGCAGGACCTCGTTAGTCTCCGCCACTGAACCATCTCCTCTCATGGCCCCCCAAACCATGCGCGCCATCGCCAAGCTCCGGCCCGGACCCGGCCTCGATCTCACTGAGGTGCCGGTGCCGCAACCCGGCATCAACGATGTGCTCATCAGAATCAAAAAGACCTCCATCTGCGGCACGGATGTCCACATCTACGACTGGGACACCTGGGCCCAGCAGACCATCAAACCGCCGATGGTGATCGGCCACGAGTTCGTGGGCGAAATCGTGGCGGCCGGCGGCAACGTCCAGGGCTTCCAGCGCGGCGACCTCGTCGATGGGGAAGGTCACATCGTGTGCGGCCAATGCCGCAACTGCCTCGCCGGCCGGCGCCACCTCTGCAAGGACACCAAGGGGGTGGGGGTGAACCGCGACGGCGCGTTCGCCGAATACCTGTGTCTCCCCGCGAGCAACGCCGTGCACGTGGATCCCTCGATCCCGCTCGACGTGCTGTCGTGCTTCGATCCCCTCGGCAACGCCACCCACACCACGCTGCAATGGGACCTGGTCGGCGAGGACGTGCTCATCACCGGCGCCGGGCCCATCGGCTGCATGGCCACCGCGATCGCCAAGAAATCCGGCGCGCGCAAGATCGTGGTCACCGACGTGAATCCCGCGCGCCTCGCCCTGGCGCAGCGCATGGGCGCCACCCGCGTGGTGGACGTCTCCCGCGAAAACCTGCACGACGTGCAGCGCGAAATCGGCATGAAGGAGGGTTTTGACGTCGGGCTGGAAATGTCCGGCAGCCCGAAGGCGTTGAATGACATGATCGACAACATGTATCATGGCGGCCGCATCGCCCTGCTCGGCATCATGCCGGAAAAGGCGGCGATCGACTGGAACAAGGTCGTCTTCAACATGCTCACCATCCGCGGCATTTACGGCCGCGAAATGTACGAGACGTGGTACAAGATGACCGCCCTCATCCAAAGCGGCCTCGATATCACGCCAGTCATCACCCATCGCTTTCCCTTCACCGAATTCCAGGAAGGATTCCGCCTGATGCGCTCCGGCCAGTCGGGCAAGATCATCCTCGATTGGGAGGGTGTCTGAGGCCGGTACCTATTCTGTTGTAGGAGCGAGTTTACTCGCGATCCGTCCTCCGTAGCCTCGGCGAAGGAGGATGCAGAGTAATTCGCCTGCCCCTCGACAGATGTCTCGGGGCCCTGAGCGAGTCGAACGGGCACGCCGGCTCCTACATCAGCCACCGAACGGCTCGGCCAGTTCAAGGGGTGATTTGCCTCTTATGGAATAGCGCGCAGCCGGCCGCGAACCGCGCGTTCAGCCCCCGCTCAGGTGATTCACCAGTTCGCCGACGGCGATCGCCAGACCGGTGGACAACAGCGTACCAATGAGCACGTACTCCAGCGACGCCCGGTCGTCGATGTGCCGGATGTGCGCGAACGCCTTGGCCACGATCACAAATCCCACGGCGTCATAGTGGCCGCCCAGCACGAAGAAATAGATGAGCGCCCGCTCCAGGAAACCGATGACCCGGCCCCGATCATAGGCGACCACGTCCACCTCCTCCGATTCCGTCGCCGCCCGCGGCTTGAGGTTCAGATAATCAAAGACGGCGCGCACCGCGAGATTCATCTCGCTCATCGCGACCAGCAACCCGAAGAGCACCAGCATGGCCGTGGTGGAAAAGGAACTCTCGAAGATCGCGTTAAAAGCGGTCCACTGCCCGATGCCGGCGAACACGGACTCGATGGCCGGCCAGAATTTCAGCCCGAAGGCCGGCGAGAACCATACGCTGAGCGCCAGCAGGTAGACCACGCCGAGCGCGAAATGTCCGGCGTTGCGCCGCCAGCCCAGCGCTTCCCAGAGCACGCCCGCGACATTCACCACCACCACCGTCGCTGCAGCGGCGAGCAGCCACGAATGCCATTCGAACATCGCCAGTCCGGCCAATTCAATCGCCATCTTAGTTCCCCACAGCCGCCAGTTCACCCCTCCTTCCCGCACGTGGTAGCACAGCCGGGTGATCAGGACGAGGTTCGTGAAGACCAAAAAGACGAGGCTCATACGACGAAGGGGTTGAGAGCTGCAGGCTCGACCGCGGTATTCATCACACAAACGGGCGCCGCCGTCCAGCCTCGGCATTGGGGCCCCCGGAAAGCACGGTTCGAGGTTTTCCAGTTTGGGTAGGGCACACGACTTCCGTAGCCAAATTCGCAAGAATTTGGATGCCATGAGACCCATTTCGATCGCCTCCGAGTCCAAACGCTCACGAGTTTGGCTACGCCTTGCCGAGCCCGTCGGCGTGCTGCTTTTTGCTTAGGCTTTGGGCCGCCGCCTGCCATACTGCCCGCATGCTCAATCCAGGCTTTGCGGAGCACCTCCGCTCCACGCTCACCGACCTCGATCGCGCCGGACTCTACAAACGGGAACGCATCCTGGCCACGCCCCAGCGCGCCCGGATCGCGGTCACGTCCGGGCCGCCGGTGCTCAACCTCTGCGCCAACAACTACCTCGGATTCGCCGCTCATCCCGAGATCATCGCCGCGGCGCGCGCCGCGCTCGACCGTTGGGGCTACGGCCTGGCGTCGGTGCGTTTCATCTGCGGCACGCAGGAGATTCACAAGACGCTGGAGGCGCGCTTGAGCGCATTTCTCGGCACCGACGATACCCTTCTCTATTCCTCGTGCTTCGACGCCAACGGCGGACTGTTCGAAACGTTGCTCTCCGCCGAAGACGCCGTGATCAGCGACGAGTTGAACCACGCCTCGATCATCGACGGCGTCCGGCTCTGCAAGGCGCAGCGGTACCGCTACAAGAACAGTGATCTCGCCGACCTCGAGGCCCGGCTCGAAGAAGCTGAAGGCGCCGGAGCGCGCTTCAAGCTCATCGCCACCGACGGCGTGTTTTCGATGGACGGCTACATCGCCAACCTTCACGGCATCTGCGACCTCGCCGACAAGCACGGCGCGCTCGTGATGGTCGACGACAGCCACGCCGTCGGCTTCCTGGGCCGGCGCGGTCGCGGCACGCCGGAGCATTGCGACGTCATGGGCCGCGTTGACATCATCACCGGCACGCTCGGCAAGGCGCTCGGCGGCGCCAGCGGCGGCTACACCAGCGGCCGGAAGCAGATCGTCGAACTGCTCCGCCAGCGGTCGCGCCCCTACCTGTTTTCCAACACCCTGGCCCCGGCCGTGGCCGCCGCCGCGGTGGCGGCGCTGGACATTCTCAGCCGCTCCACGGAGCTGCGCGACCGGCTCGAGGCCAACACGCGCTTCTTCCGCGAAGGGCTCACCCGAGCCGGACTCACCATCAAACCCGGCACGCATCCCATCGTCCCGGTGATGATTGGTGACGCCGCGCTGGCCCAGAAGGTCTCCGCCCGCCTGCTCGAAAAAGGCGTCTACGCCATCGGGTTCTTCTATCCGGTCGTGCCGCAAGGCACCGCCCGCATCCGCACCCAGGTTTCGGCCGTGCACAGTCGCGACGACCTCGCCTTTGCCATCGAGAAGTTTGCCGAAGTGAAGGCGGAGTTTGGGTTGTGATTCCATGTTGCGGCGCGTTTTCAGCCCGTCTGTCATCGCGAGGCGCGCGGAGCGCGCCGTGGCGATCTCGCTCGACCCGACTCGTTGGAACTGGATTGCTTCGTCGCCTTGGCCGGCAGGGCTTCTCGCAATGACGGTTTGAAGAGGCGCCCTCAATTCGTCACACTCGGGAATTATGAGCCTCTCGCCCCTCCAACGCCGTCGTCTCATCGCCGCGGCCCGCGCTGCCGCCAGACTAGCCTATGCGCCCTATTCGAAGTTCCGCGTCGGCGCCGCGGTGCTCACGCGTTCCGGCAAAATCCACACCGGGTGCAACGTGGAGAACGCCTCCTACGGACTCAGCAACTGCGCCGAGCGCACGGCGGTCTTCCAAGCAGTCGCCGCAGGCGATCGAGAAATCCTCGCCGTGGCGGTCCACACTCCCACCAGGAAGCCCACGCCACCCTGCGGGGCCTGCCGGCAGGTCATCAACGAATTCGGCCCGCGCGCTGTCATCCTCTGCACGTGCCATTCCCGCGAGCGGATCGAAACCACGCTCGACCAGCTGCTCCCCAGCGCCTTTGGACCGGGCCACGTCGCGTAGCCCCTACGGCGGCGTCCCCGGAGTCTGCAGTCCCGCAACAAACTCCCGCAGCGTCTTCCAGTAATCCTCGCCGGCGGATTCGAGGAGATCGTTGTGCCCGGCGCCCTCGACCCAGAGCCTGTACTTGGGCCCGGGCACGGCGGCGTAGAGCTGCTGCGCGTGGCTGAACGGAATCGTCGCATCCGCGGTGCCGTGCATGACCAGCACGGGGCACGTCACGCGCGGCAGTTTCTCCAGGACGACGAACTTGTCGAAAGGCAGCATGCGAACCTGCGTCATCACGCGAAACGCGCTGGTGAACCCGCCGTGGAAAATCAGCCCGGCGCAGCGATGGCTGGCCGCCAGTTCCGCCGCGGGGCCGCCGCCCAGCGACCGCCCAAAAAGAATGACGCGCTCCGGCGGCACGCCGAGCGTGCCGATTACATAGGCCAGCATCGTGTGCGCGTCGCGCAGCGTCGCCGGCTCGCCGACGCGTCCGCCGCTATGGCCGTAGCCCCGGTAATCCCAGGCGAGGACCGACACACCGAGCCGGTCGCGCAGCTCGCGCAGGGACGGTTCCACCTGGCCCAGGTCCTCCGCATTGCCATGAAAGTAAAGCAGCGTGTATCGGGCCGAGGGACACGGCAGGTGGCGCGCGGCCAGCTGCACGCCGTCGGG
>JBGOXZ010000234.1:0-4964 GCA_041479395.1 Opitutaceae bacterium | reverse complement strand
GATGCCGCGCAGGTCGCCGATGCCGTCGCCATTCGAGTCGCGGAACGACTGGGGATAGATCTGGTAGAAGACAGCCGGCTCGAGCCAGGACGATCCGGGGAGAGGTTCGTCAGCGCTCGCTGCCAGCACAGGCAGCACTAGGGCCGTGGCCATGGCAGTACAGGTAATTGGACAAATGGGACGCATGGAAGGGGTGAAACAGGGTTTCCAAGACGACGCAAGGCGCTGGCAGGGTCGGGCCGGGCGACACCCGTGATGTCGGCCCCCGCCTCGTGATGAAGCATCAGACCGCCGCGCGGCGGGCGCATTGCAGCTGGGCGCATGAATTGAAGGGGTGGCATCTGCTATCGGGCGCGTTTCGCGGAACGCCCGGCCCGGGCTGCGGTGGCCCGCGGGGTGTCGGCTGCGCGCAGCCACTGCTGCAGGCGCGCCAGGCTGGTCCGCACTTCCGGCTCCGGATCGTGGTCCTCGGGCTCATGCTCGATGCCGATGGGACCGGCGAAACCGCCGCGCACGACCTCCTTGACGACGGCTTCGATCGGGACGATGCCGGCGCCCAATGCGCACGTCTCGTGCCCCGAGTCGACGAATGGCAGGCCGGTCGGGGCGGTCCGGCGCGCCTTCACGTCCTTGGCGTGCAGGTGAAACAGCCGGCCAGCCAGTTTGCGCGCCGCGTCGAGGGCGTCGTAGCCCCGTGTGCCGGCCCAGCCGGTGTCGAAGGCCACGCCCAGCACGTCGGCATCGCCCTCGCCCACGGCGGCCAGAATTTCCGCCGCGCTTTTCTCCGCGTGGTTTTCGTACGCCAGCTGCAGGCCATGTTCACGCAGGAGACCGACCAGCAAAGCGCGGTCGTCCTGCAGCAAGCCGTGGTTACCGCTGATGATCCGGCAGCCAAGCGCGTGCAGCAGCCGGGCGAGGAGCCGCAGATCCTCCGCCGTGCGGCCCCAATGGCTCGCAAAGGTCGTGACCTTCATCCCATGCCGCGCCAGCACTTCGCGCGCGATCTCGAGGTGCCGGAGCGTCGCCCAAGCCGGGTGCAGGTGGGCGCACCACAGATCGAGGTGCGTAAATCCCATGGCCCTGATGCCGGCCACGAGTTCGTCGAAGCGGTCGCCAAACGTCTCCCCCGGGCGAAAAAGATCGTTGGTGGCGGCGTCACCCTGCATCCAGCCGCGGGTCATGCGGTAGCCCAGGGGACGGGCGACATAATTGGCGGTGATGAACGCGACGGGGTTCATGGGGGCGGGAACAAGGTGGCGAGGCGCGGACGGCCCCGGTTGCACCATTGGTCAACGCCCGCGCTCCGCCGAGCGCACGGCCCGGGCCCCGGCGGCCCGCGTGGTCTGGGCGGTGCGCGCGGCGGACTCCTCGGTCGGCAGGGCGCTGATCTCGGGGTCAAACGGCTCCGCGGTCACCGGGCCGTCGTAGCCGGCGTCCGCCAGCGCCTGCATGAAGCCGTCGATGTCGATCACCCCCGTGGTGCAGGGGAGCCTCCGGCGGTTGTCGATGAGCTCGGCGCGGGGAACGCCCGCCGGCGCGTCGTCGACGTGGATATGCACGAGGAGATCGCGCGTCAGCCCGCGCAGATCCTCGCGGGTGCCGCCGGCGCAATGCCAGTGCCACGCATCGAGGAGCAGGCCGCAGTTGGGGCCGATCGCGCGGGCGAGCTGCAGCATGGACGCGACGGAGCGGACGAAGGGATATTTGAACTTCCGTAACGTCGTTTCCGGTCCGATGAACTCCAGGCCGAGGCGGATCCCCTCCGCGGCGAGAAGCCGGGCGATGGGCTGGAAGCGGGCGACGTGAAACGCGAAATTGGCATCGAAGTCCCGCTCGTCGCTTCCGGGCAGGATCCACATGCCGCTACGCCACGCGCCGAGCGCGCGGGCGCTGGCCAGCAGCGAAGGCAGCTTCGCGAGCCAGTCGCGCCACTCGCACTCGGTCACGCCGTAAGGCATGAACGGAAGATTCCACGCGCCGATGCGCAGCCCGTGCCGGACAAACGCCTCGCGCACCGCCGCCGCGCCGTGTGCGGTGACTTCCTCGTGCAGGGCGGCGAGCTGGGCGTCGTAGCCGCCGAAGCCGTGGCGCTCCGCGAGCGCCAGCCCTTCGCGGAGGGAGACCGCTATGCCGACATGGCCGGGATTGAAGGAGGCATACATGGTTTGGAGGGTGGACGGTTTCAGGTGGAGAATTCAGCCTTGAGCTCACCGGAGGCGAGCATCGACAGCATGGCGCTCTTGCCCGGCCGCAGAGGAAGGTCCACCCGGCCGCGGCGCCGCGCCGATTCATAAGTGGCAAAGATGATCTCGGTCGCCCGCAGGGCCCGCTCGCTCGCGAGCTGCGGCACCGTGCCCGCCTCCAGGCACGCCAGCACGTCGGCAATGCCGCGATAGATGGCCTTGTCGTCGTGAATGTTCTCACCCGTGTCGACGATCTCCCACTCCACCTGGCCGTGGCGCCGCAAGCGCAGCCAGGGAGCGTCGAACAAGATCTCGATCACGCCGCCGTCGCCGATGAGCCGCAACAGGCAGCCGAGTTCCGCATGCTGATGGCCGAAGTGGTAGACCGCGCGCACGCCGTTCTGGAACCGGAACTCGGAGATGCCGTGACCGGCGTTGATCGCGCCGAACGACTTCGTGGCGCCGCGCATGTCGATCTGCCCAAGCACCCATTCGGCTGGCGTGTCTCCGTTGAAGAAGAACATCATGTCGAGCACGTGCGTGCCGGCATCGGAGAGGTTGTGCCATGCGCCTTCCAGGCGCAGCAGGCGGCCGATGGCGCCGCCGGCGAGCAGCTCCCTGGCCTTGGCCAGCGGCAGATTGAAGCGGCGCTGGTGGTTGATCGCCAGCAGGACGCCGTTCCGCCCGCACGTTTTGTGCATCCGGAGACAGGCGTCCCAATGGATGTCCATGGGTTTCTCGCAGAGGATCACCCGCGGCCGGTACCGCGCCACGCCGCACACCACCGTGGCATGCAGATGAGGCCAGAGACACACGCTCACCACGTCAGGCCGGACCGTCCGCATCATCTTGCGGTAGTCGGAGAAGATCGCCGCGGCAGGATTATGCGCCGCCACGAACGCCTCGGCGTTTTCACGGCTGAGGTCCGCCACGGCGGCCAGGGTGCAGCGACCGGACGCGGCGTAACCGGCCATGTGGCGGTGTGCCATGCCGAAACCGGTGGCGCCGTCGGTAAACCGGGGCTTGCCGCAGCCAATCATGGCGACTTTGAGCAAAGTCGGAGTGGTCATGGAGCGGCAGTGTAGGGTCCGCGATGCGTCAGGCGATGCTGTTTTGCGGCCAGGGATACCGTCATCGAAAGCGGCCCTTGCCAGCCGGACCGAGCTTCACGGATACTCCACCGTTCCATGAGACCGCTCACGCCCTGCCGAAATCGAATCCTGATCACGGTCGGGTGCGCCGTCGTCCTCCTCCCTCCGTGCGCCGGCGCGGAGCCCGGCATGCGCGACTTGGTGCGCAGCGATTTCGAGTTCGCCGCCGCCCAATACAGCGCCCTGCTCGAACACCTGAAGGGGGACCCCAACCCGCCCCGGACCTATGCGCAAGGCCGGTTGGTCACGGTGCCGCCGCGGGATTGGACCAGCGGCTTTTTCCCGGGCGCGTTGTGGCTGCTCTACGAGTACACCCATGACGCCCGCTGGCAAACCGCGGCGGAGCAATACACCGGCCGGCTGGAAAGCATCAAGGATTTCACCGGCGGCCACGACGTGGGTTTCATGCTCTTTTGCAGCTATGGCAACGGCCTGCGGCTGACCGGCCGGCCCGACTACCGCGAAGTCCTGTTGCAGGGCGCGAAATCCCTGAGCACGCGATTCAGTCCTGCGGTCGGCGCCATCCGGTCGTGGGATCATCCCCCGTGGCAGTACCCGGTCATCATCGACAACATGATGAATCTCGAATTGCTGATGTGGGCCGCCCGGGCGGGCGCCGAACCCCGCTTCCGCCAGATCGCGCTCAGCCATGCGGACAAGACGCTCGCCAACCACTTCCGTCCGGATGGCAGCAGCTTCCACCTCGTGGACTATGATTCGACCACCGGCCGCGTCTTGAAGCGTCAGACGGTGCAGGGCGCGGCGGACGACTCGGCCTGGGCGCGGGGCCAGGCGTGGGGCCTCTACGGGTTTGTCATGATGTACCGCGAGGCCCGCCAGCCCGCCTACCTCGAACAGGCGGCGAAGATCGCCCGCTTCCTCCTGAATCATCCGCGCCTGCCGGACGACAAGATTCCCTACTGGGATTTCAACGCACCCGGAATTCCGGACGCGCCGCGGGACGCATCTGCCGCGGCCATCATGTGCTCGGCACTGATCGAGCTGAGCGGTTATGTGGAACCAGAGCTCGGCCGTCAGTGCCTCGCCGTGGCAGAGCGGCAGTTGCGCTCCCTCTCCTCGCCGCAGTACCGCGCCGCTCCGGGGGAAAACGGCAACTTCCTCCTCCTGCACTGCGTCGGGCACAAACCGATGAGTTCCGAGGTCGACCAGCCGCTGGTGTATACCGACTACTACTTTCTCGAGGCGCTGCTGCGTTACCGGGCGAAACTGGCCCCGGGCCAACCGTGATTCGGGTCCAGACCCGTTTTTCCGCCGCCGGAGCGGTTTTCGCGCCCGTGCTATGCGCACCGACACGAAATCCGCCGCGCCGGGGAGTTTGCCGAGTTCGGCCGCGATGGTCGTGAGGAAACCGCCCGGTCTTCGTGGCGCCTTGGAAAACAGAACGCATGACCCGTCGCCTTTCGCCCGCCTGCGAGGCCCACGGAGGAACCACCGCGCCTTTCCGTCTCGCCGCCGCGCGAAATGCCGTGCAAGACTCCGCCCCGCATGATGCATCGGCGCCTTCCCCTAGTTTTGATCGCGTTCGGCGTGGCCGCGCTCTGCGCCGGTGAACCGTCGCCGTCCGCGGCGCCGCTGGGCGCAAACGGCCCGACCCCCGCTCCAGCCTTAT
>JBGOXZ010000233.1:0-4968 GCA_041479395.1 Opitutaceae bacterium | reverse complement strand
CTTGAGGGCGGCCGCCATGTTCTCCTCGGTGAGCTTGCCGACGCCGCGCAAGTTGCGCAGCGCCAGCCCGAGACGTTCCGTGAGCGATTCAAACATAAGAGCAATCAGTAGGAACCACGGATGATCACAGATCAACCCGGATGATTCCGCAACGAGGTGCGCCGCGTTCCCATGTCCTTTTCCACGCCGTGCCGCCCCCGGCGTTAGTAACGTAATACGTTTCAAACGCGCCCGACGCCAGATGCGCCGACGCGCTCGGCGCACACCGCTCGGCAGGCGCCGTCGAGGGCGTTACTGCGGCGGTGAGGGCGGACGGCACAGCCTTGACAGCCGCGGACGTCAAACTATGTTTGACGTCATGATCAAGACCATCACGAAGATCGGCAATTCGCAGGGCATCATGCTCGATGCGGCCCTGATGGATCTCGCCCGCCTCAAGGTCGGGGACCAGGTCAACCTCACGGTGCACGAGGGCGGGGCGATTTACTTGACGCCAATTCATCCCGTGGTTGCGCCGGATGAGGCGGCGGCCTCGGCCCGCCGCGCCGTTGCCAAGAACAGGGAGCTATTCCGCCGTCTGGCATGAGCCGGGACTGGAAGCACCTTACGGCGCCGGCGATCCGGGCGGTTCACGCCGAGGTGATCGCCGCGCATGGAGGCGCCGCGGGCTTGCGTGACGAAGCACTGCTGGAATCAGCGGTTGCGGCACCTCAAGCGACGTTGGCCGGCAAGCCATTGATGCAGGATGCGGTCGAGATCGCCGCCGCCTACCTGTTCTATCTCTGCCGGAATCATCCGTTCGTCGATGGAAACAAGCGCACGGCGCTGGCCGCCTGCCTCGTCTTCCTCGATGTCAATGGACTGTTACCGAAGCGGAAGCTCCTGGTGGCAGCATGGGAATCGCTCGTGCTCGATGTCGCGGCCTCGCGGCTGGACCGGGCGCAAGCCACCAAACGGTTGAGGAAACTGCTGGGCCGTGCGCGGCGCTGACGGCCGACGCCGGGGAAATCACACATCGGGGCAGAAGCCGTAGAGGAGATCGTCGCGGCCTTTGCCGGGCCAGTTCACCTGGTCGGTGCCGAGGCGCTGCATGAGCGCAAAGACGAGGCGGTTGAACGCCGCCTCGAAGCCGAAGATCGAGTAGAGCGGGGGCGCGTTCACCCGCACGACGTAGGCCGGCAGCCCGGCCTCGGCCAGCATGCGCACACTGCGCTCCACCAGTTCGGCTTCGAGCGGCGAGTCGCCCTGCAGGATCACCACCGGGCGCGGGTGTGCCGACATCTGCTGGAAAGGCCCGTGGGCAAACTGCAGGAAGTCCGAAATCGGCGGACACGGCCAGAAGACGCCTTCCATGAACTTGCAGGCCAGGTTCTGGGCGAACTCCGAGATGGGCGCGGCGCAGACGAGGTTGAAGCCGCGAGCGAATTTCTCCGGTGTGGCCAGCATCGCCCGCAGCAAATCCGCCGGGGGTTCCGCGGCCAGCAGGGGCAGAATGGCATCCGCGGCCGGGATGCGAAAGCGACACCCGGCGAGCTGGGCCGTGAACTGGAGGCAGGCGAGGTAGCCAGCCATGGGTCCGACAAAGCGGATGAGGGTCGTGTATTCCTCGGCGAGTGGGAACACGATGAGTTCGCCGCCAGCCTCCCGCAACCGGCGCAGAAGCGCGGCGCGATCCGGCTTGCCCGCGGCGGCGGCCACCTCGGGCGTCGTGGCGCTGAAGAGAATCGCATGGGCGAACTCACGATGGCGATTGAGGGCGATCTGTGCGTTGGGCGACACGCCCTGGCTGAAGACAACCAGCGTCTTCCCGGCGAACGCGTCGCGCCGGGAGGAGGTGAATCCCGACAACGGCAGGTACGAGGCGGGCCGGTCGGTGTAGAGGTTGAGCAGCGTCGCGAGATAGCGCGCATGCGCCTCGGAGCTGCCGGTGCCGGTGACGATGAAATGCAGGGAGGCGAGCGTGGCCGGTTTGAGCGGCGCGGCCGGCCGCGCCAGCATTCCCGCCAACACGGTGGGAATCTGCGCGAGGCGGCTCGCGAGCAGCTGATGGCCGTGTTGGTCAGAGGCGGAGGTCATGGAGGAGCCTGTTTACAGGCGAATGTCAGCACTGTTTGTGGCGTGCCTATGGCACTGCCGCGTCATCGCGAGTCCGCCGCGGGCGTGCGTGGCGATCCAGCTGGATTGCTTTCCCGCCCGGTCGGGCTCCTCGGAATGACAGGTGGCATGAAGCTTGGCGGCATGCATGAGTCCTGAATCGCCTGCAAGCAGGCTCCTACAGAAAGCGCGTCATCCGGCCAGGGTGGTCTCATCGAGGAAGATCCACTTCTCGACATCGATCTGGTGCTCGTTGAGCGCGTCGGCGTACTCCTTCTTCTTCACCAGGCTTTCCGGCGAGTTCATCACCATCTGAATCTTCCCGCGCGGGATGTGATGCTTGAGCAGCAGCATCGACGCGTCGTAGTCGCGGCTGTCGTAGCCGACGCCGATCCGCCGGTAGGCCTCATCGGAGGACGTGGCGAGCCCCTTCTCGGTGAGCATGAGGTCGGTGGCATAGGCGCCCAAGCCCGCGCCGCGTCCGTCGTAGTAGAGCAGCAGGATGCAGCCGACGCCGTAGGTCACGATGTGCTTCACCGCGCTCTTGAATTTGTCGCGGTTGTCCACGCTGCGCAGCGGAAAGCGGTTGAAGAGCGACTCGCTGTGCAGGCGTACCACCGGAATGTCATCACCCTTCGGCTGGCCATGCGTGAGCACCACAAATTCCTGCGACGTCACGATATCGTAGTAGACATGAACCTTGAACCAGTAGGGCGCCGTGAGCAGGTCGGCGATCGAGTCATCCGGGTGGTCCTTCTTGTAGGCGGCGAGGCCGTCGGCGTCGATTTTGACGAGGAAGCGGTTGTCGCGGATGAGCTGGTAGCCGAGGACGAGCGGTTTTGGCCCGGCCATGTAGCGGTCGATCGCCTTGCGCCGGAAGAGCTCCTTGAACTGCGCGTCGGAGAGCAGAATGTCGTCGTCGACCGGCTTCACCGGCAGGAAGTAGGCCGCGGAGTAGATGAAGCGCTGGGCGTCGGGCAGGGCGTGCGGCCGGAAGGGCACCACGGGCTCCGGGGGCAGCGCGTGGCGCAGGGTGGATTGCTCGGGGTGGACGAGGATGTGACCGGCGTCGGCCTTGGAGGTGAGATAGGCGAGGTTGAAGGGGGAGGGCGCGAACTCCAGCGTCTCGGTGCCGGCGACCTGCAGCCCCTGGGCTTTGAGAGCGGCGACCTTGTCAGGATTGTTGGTTAGGACGATGAACGGCGCCTGGATGCCGAGCAGGTGGCAGATGTGCGAGATGTTCTCGTACTGGCGGTGGTCCTTTTTCAGGCCCATGACCCGGTAGGCCTGGAAGGTCGAGAGCCGGTCGAGCGATGCCTGCACCAGCATGCGATCGCGCGCCTTGGCCACATAGCCGACCCCGCGCCCCTCCTGCATGAGGTAGAAAAGGATGCCGTGGCCCTTCGCGGCAATGACTTGAAAGGCGCCCTCGAGCTGCTGCACGCAGTCGCAGTCGCAGCCCCGCAGGGTTTCGCTGGTCACGCACGACGAGTGCAGCCGAGTGTACAGCGTGGCCGGGCCGGTGATGTCGCCGTAGGCGAGCGCGATGATGTAGCTCTTGTTAGCGATGTCCTGAAAAACGTAGGCGCGGAACGTCCCGAAGCGGGTGTCAAGGCTGCAGGTGGCGAGATAGAGCGTCGTGCCGTAAAGCGGGCGTTCCTCGATGGTCTTGAGGTCGGTGACGGCGCCGGCGGCGTGCTGCAACTCCCGCACGAGGGCATCGAGATCGGGCACGGCCGCGCTGGTGGCGGCCATGACGCTCCCGCCATTCCCGGACGGCGGGGGCACGGATCTGGATTGAGTCTTCGGCATAGCGGTGAATGTAGCGCGTTGACTGCCGGTTGCACGGGTAATTTGTGCGGAGGGATTGACGGTTGCCCTTGCGCTGGTACTGACCCTTATTTCCGGCACGCGAACCTCCTTATCCCCCGTGCGCATCATCGACGCCCACGTGCATCTCTATCCGCCCGAAGTCGGCCGCGCCCCTGCCGCGTGGGCCGCGGCGCAAGGGGAGCCCCATTGGGCCGCGCTGTGCACCCGCTGCCGCGACGGCCGGCCCGTGCAGACATTCCCGACGGTCGATCAATTGCTGGGGGACATGGATAGCGCCGGCGTGGAGAAGGCCGTCCTGCTGGGCTGGTATTGGCAGAAGCCGGAGACCTGCGCCTGGCAAAACCGCTGCTACGCGCAATGGACCAAGGCGCATCCCGACCGGCTGGCGGCGTTCGCCATGATTCATCCTGCGGCCGGTGAGGCGGCGGTGCGGGCCGAAATCCGCCGGGCGCGCGAGGAGGGCTTGCGGGGACTCGGCGAATTGTCGCCGCATTCCCAAGGCTATGCCGTGGACGATCCGGTGTTCGCGGCGGCCGTGGCGCTGGCCGGCGAACTGGGGATGCCGGTCAACCTGCACGCCACCGATCCCAACGCACGGCGCTATCCGGGCCGGATCGAGACTCCACCGGAGGACTTCGTCCGTCTGGCGAGAGCGCATCCGCAGGTGACCTTCATCCTCGCGCACTGGGGCGGCGGTTTGCCGATGTGGGAGACCAACCCGGCCATGCGGCGCGATCTCGCGAACGTCTTCTATGACACCGCGGCGTCACCGCTCAGCTACGACGATCGCATCTGGCGGGCGGCGCTGGACGTCGTGCCGGCGGAGAAGGTGATTTTCGGCTCTGATTATCCACTGATCCTTTATCCGAGGACCGAGCGCACGCCGGGCTGGCGGGTTCTTCTGGCCGAGATCGATGGCGCCGGTCTGACGCCGGAAGAGAAGGCGCCGGTGCTGGCCGGGAACGTCGCCCGGCTGCTCGGGCTGTAGCGCCGGCCGGCCGCGGAAATCGGCCGGAGCGGAGGCCGCGACGATGCGGTTGG
>JBGOXZ010000232.1:0-4978 GCA_041479395.1 Opitutaceae bacterium | reverse complement strand
CTTCAAAAAGAAAAGCCAGCTTCTTGTTGCGCAGCGATTCCAGCGCGCGCATCACCGTGGGTTCTCCGTAGGCCACGACCGGGTCGCGGTTCGAGGACTGGTTGCAGGCGTTGACCAGCGCGTTCAGCGAGAGCGGATAATAATCGGGGGTCGTGATTTCCTTCTCCACGAGCGATCCGAGCACGCGGGCTTCAACGGCATCCAGCACGATTTCGGTAGCGACGGCATTCATGAGCATCCGGTACCTTGAGTCCCGACCGCGCCCGAGGCAATCTCGCCGCGCGGCCGTGGAGGTCCGGCTGGCCCCGTGGCGAGTCTCACCGCGAGGCACCGAAGATCACGACACGGGGGCCGCAGCGATGGTCTGATTCTTGCGATACACCAGCCCTTGGAAAACGGCGATGAGGTTGCCCGCCTCGTCGGTGACATTGACGGTGTAGCTGGCGAGCTTCGGATTGCGGGCCACTTCGCGCGCCTCGGCCGTCAGCGTGCCTGACGTCTTCGCTTTCATGTAGGTGATGCTGACATTGATGCCGACGGCCACCGTGCCGTGGGTGTTGGAGGCGACGGCAAAGGCGTAATCCGCCAGGGTGAAAATCGCGCCGCCTTGCACGAGACCGACGGCGTTGGCGTGCCAGGGTTGAATGTGCATCCGCGTCACGGCCTGGCCCGGGGCGAGCGATACCAGCTCAATGCCGCAGTGCTGGGCGAACCGATCACCGTGCAGGAATTCTTTCAGAGTTTTCATCGCATCACCGGCCGACGCTACAGATTCGCGCTGCGCCGGGCAAGTGCGCGCAGGAACGGCAGCTCATGCTGGAAGTCCCTGCCGGGCTTCCAGCATGCCGCCCATCAGAGTGGAGAGAACGCTTCTTGGCCGTTGACCGGAGCTATTTCTTTTTCTTCAGCACGGCCTTCACCGCGGCCTCGGCGTTGATGAAGCCGTAGCCATCGACCTGCGAATAGCCCGCACCGATCAAGTTATAGAACTTGCCCGAGAACCTGGCCCCGTTCTGGAGCGTTCCGGAGAAGGTGGCGCCTCCGGAGGCGACCGTGCCCTGCGGGATGAGGACGCCGGCGCCGAGCAGGTCAGCCGAATTTCCACCCACCGCTGCCGACGGGCCGAAGGCGTTGGCTTCGTCGCGGTCGACGCCAAATCCGATCATCCCGCCCGATTTGAATGCGCCGGGCGCGAAGGTGAGGTCGAGCTGTTTCCACTGGCCGGCGACGCCGGGAGGATCCGCGGGAAGGCTGAATGAGGCGGTCACATCAGCCGGCGTCAGGCCCGACGTGGTGCCGAGGATGAACGGCTGGCCCGGGCCGACCCGCACGTCGAAGACAATGCCCGGCGGCGTTTCGGTCGTGTTGCCGCCCGTGCCGGTGAACGAGATGCCGGTCAGCGGGCTCAGGCCAAAATTCCGGACGGTGAACACATTGGGGTCGAACTGACTGATCGAGTTCGGATCGGCCGTGGCGGAGACGAGGATCAGGTTCGCGCGCGCCACCGCGGCGCCCCAGGAGAAGAACGGATCGAGATCGTGGTCGAATGCACTGTTCTGCAGGATGCTGCGCATCCGGTCGGGCTTGATCGAGCCCGGACCACCGGCGGCGTCGAGCACGAGCGCTGCGATAGCGGCGGCGTGCGGTGCGGCCGCGCTCGTGCCGAAGAAGTTGGGCAGCAGGTCGGGATCCTGCAGCGCGTCACCGCCTCCGAAGAACGTCGTGTTGGCGCCGTCCATGGCCGCGAGATCGGGCTTCTGCCGGATCTGCGGGAAGGGGAAGCGCCGGTCGTTCTTGTCGAAATAAATCGTGGCGGGCCCGGGTGAGGTGAACGCTTCGGGGATGAAGGGCGGGTAGAACGCGTACGCCGCCACGCCCATCGCGCCCTCGGCGCAGTTGTGCCCATAGGTCACCGGGCCGAGGTAACTAAAGTACTCCTGCGGCGTGCCCGAGGTGAACCACACATAGCGGATGCGGTCGGCCGGCTTCGGGTGGCGGTCCGGGATGTTGGCCCGGGCGATCACCATCTGCACCGTGATGGGACCACCCAAACTGCCCAGCTCGATCGGCCGGTTGGTGAAACGATTCTGCTCCGCCAGGGCGCCGATGTAGGTGCCGTCCGTGAGGAAGAAGAGCAGGTTGAAGTCCGAAACGACGCGCTCAACGATCTGCACTTCCTGCACCGAATAGACGTAGTCGCCCAAGGCGCCTTCGAATCCTGACACCACCACGTAGTAAGTCCCAGTCGCCGGCAGTTCCAGAATGAGGTTCTCCGGATTTGTGGTCGAATCCTGGAAGCCGAGGAAACCGAAGTCGGGCCCGTAGAGGGTGATCGTCAGATCCGGGTTGGCGTTGCCATGGCTGGTGTCGCCGTCGACGGTGATGCTGACGATCTGGCCGGCGGTGCCGGTGAAGGTGAAGACGTCGTAGCCGGGATCCGCGGGCACCGTGCGCGCGCCGGAGGCCAGCGTCTGGATCGGGATCGGCGGCACGGGATCAAACGGCTCGTTCCACTGGAAGACGATCGTGCCCTGCGGATTGATCGAAATCGTTTGCGCGATGTCGACGCTGCCATCCTCGGCGAAGTTGTGGAACCCGCCGGCATAAAGCGCTGAATCCACTTCAGAGAAGTCGAGGTTCGTGCTGGCCAACGAGGACGGATCAGCCGAGACAATGCGCAGCTTTGAGTCGTAGGCCTGCGACGCCGGGCGATTGCCGGCCGACGAGAAGTAAGACACGCCGGCGTCCGCGACGTCGTCGACGGCCTGGGCAATGATCCCATCTTGGAAGAATGGTTCGGCGAGGTAGATGACATCGTCGGCGATGACATTCGCCTTGAACCCGGGAATGGCGCCCGGCGCGCCGGGCAGGCCGGCGAGCGCGCGGATGTTGTTGGCGAAGCCCACCTCACCCGTGTCGGCGGTGGCAAAACCCAGGCGGGCCTTCGGCGCGAGGTCGTGCACGATCTGCAGCATGCCGCGACCCTCGTCCGTGCCGTCGGGAAAGTCCTGCAACACGACGACCGGCCGGGTATTGCCGAGCGGATTGCCCGGACCGGGCAGGTCGCCGCTCGCGATGTCGTCCGCCGCCCTGATCGGCGATGTGCTGGTGTCGTAGCTGTCCGACAGCACGCCGACCGTGATGCCGGAGCCGTCGACCCCGGCGGGAAGCTTGTCGACCCGGTGCTGGACGACGCCCTGGCTCGTGGCCGCGCCAATGTCGTGCACGACCGGGCTGGACGGCACCACGGCGAGCACGCTGCTCATCGTGGCAATGCCGGCCAGCTGGGCGGGCGGCACCAACGCCTCCACCACGCCCGCGCGGTAATGGGCGTCGATTGCCTTCACCTCCACACCGGGGAGAGCGCGCAGGCGCTGGGCGACGCTGTCGGCCGGTTCCTTGCCGTTGAGCGTGACCAGGACGAGCACCCGCCCGGCGGCATCCTGGACGGTGATATTCGACACCACTCCGACCGATTCGGCATCGCTCACCGTGGCAAGCTGGCCCGGTGCCAATGACCGGGTGGCGCCCGCACGTGCGGCCGCGGGGGACGTGGCGAGCCGGCCGAGGCCGCCACCAAGGTTGTGGGGAACCGGTTTTGCCGAGACGGGTGCAACGGCGGTCGCAAGCCCGGCGGCAACCAAAAACAGAACGCCAATGCGGCGGCAAATGCTCCTTGCGGAGCCAGTGTGTTCGTTGGGTGTCATCATGGAAGCTTCAGGGTTGGCAGGCGCGTGCGCGGACGAAGCCCGGGGACCTGCAGTGCAGGTGCTGCAAGGCGCAGTCGCACCATCCGTGCAACGGAGGACGCGTCTGACGATGGATTGATCGAGGGGATTCCGGTATCCGGACGGGGTAGGCTTAGGGGAACGGCAATACGAAGACAGCCCAAAAACCGTGACGGCGACGTCGAGGGGGGAGACGGTGCCGGGAGGTCTTGAATGGACTGAGGACTGCCCGAAAAACTGGCAAAACGAACTCGGAAAGCAAGAGGATTGGCGAAATCGAGGGCAACGGTGCGGATGCCGGTCGGGGCCGCCAGTTGCACAAGACAGAGGGAGTCCGGCTCTGAGTCGATCGGATGGCCGCGGCGCGAGGCCCGCGCCTCGGGGTTGCGGCCACACCTGCGCCGCGATTCCCCCCGCCTTTGCTTCACGCCGGCGAAGGGCCATCCAATCCCGGCGCCACGCGAAAATTCGCCTCCCCGTGGACGCATTTGGGTGTATAGTCCGGCCGGCGTCGCGTTCAACCGGCCAGCCACCGACGTGCGCCACAAGAGGAAAGATCCATGAACAAGCCATCACCCGTCCCGCCGCCCGAAAACGTTTCCGCCGCCGAGAGCCTGAAGCTAAAGCAGGCGCGCGAGGCGGAATTGAAGCGTAATCGCCAAATCGGCCACATGCTGAAGAGCGGATCCTTCCACCAGCACACGGCCCGGCGGAACGTGCCCCACCTCCGGGGACGGTAGCCCTGGTCGCAGCGACGCGATGGGTCCTTGATCTGTTCGGGCAGAGATTCGCACAGAACGGTTCTGCGTAGGGCCGGCGTTCGCCGCAACCGAAGTGGCATGGGTCTTCCGACCCATGAGGAAGCAAACACGGGTCGGGAGACCCGTGCCACTCCCATCGGCCTGCCGGCGCCGCCGTCGCTCTTCTGCAGTTCAGCTCTGCGTCTTCCCGAGATTCGCCGCGTAGCGCCGCGTCAGCGCCGACAACTCCGCGCACACCGGCGCGTGTTGCGGATCGTTGGCCAGATTCGTCATCTCGAGGGGATCGACCCTCGGATCAAACAGCATCGCGCCGTTCTTCCCGTCGGGGCCATACTCGGCATAGCGCCATTGCGCTGTGCGCACCGCCACGCCGTGCAGCGTCGTGCCGTCCTCGCTCCAGACGCTGTAAGCCGGCTGGTCCCACGGCGCCTGCGGATTGCGCAGCAGCGGCCCGAGGCTCCGCCCTTCGATCTCGTCCGGCAGCGGCAG
>JBGOXZ010000231.1:0-4992 GCA_041479395.1 Opitutaceae bacterium | reverse complement strand
GTGGTCGTGCACGAACCCGCCGGCGCCGCCGCCCAGGCCTTCGGCGCCATCGCACAGAGTTTGCTTGACCGGCTGGCCGCGGCCGGTCGTTGAATTGACAGCGTTTTTCGCTTACATCTAGGGTAATCATCATGGCGCTGACGAAAGAAGACGTGGTCTCCGTGTTGCGCACCTGCCGCGACCCGGAAATCCCCGTCAATATCGTGGACCTCGGACTCATCTACGACGTTGATGTCCGCGAGACTGCGGCCGTCGCGCCCGGCTATGATGTCAGCGTGAAGATGACTTTGACCTCGCCGGGCTGCCCCATGTCGCAAGCGATCTCCGCCGAGGTGCATCGCAAGCTCTTGGGGCTGGACCGCGTGCAGCATGCGAAAGTCGATCTCGTCTGGGAGCCGGCCTGGCACCCTTCGATGATCACCGCCGAGGGGCGCCGCCATCTTAACCCAACCTGACGACCGTGGTCTCCATGTCTTCCCAGCCCAAAGAGCCCGAAACTTCACGCGACTTCGTCAAGCAGTCCTCGCTGTATCAGGAGTTCCTCGCCGAGCGGGAGGAGATTCTCCGCCACAAGTGGCTCGAGTCCGAGCGCCTGGGCTACGACGTCGGCTTTGAGCGCGCGCTGCTCGACTGGATCCGCAAGCATCGCGACGGGTGGCGCGCCCATCGGCGCGCGCTGCTCCAGCAGCAGGCGCAGGCGGGCCGGGCCGGCTCGCGGTCGGTGTTGGGGTGAAAAAAAACTGACTCCCGGCGGGGAGTCAGTCTTCGGCAAGGGTCTTCGCGTCGTCGGTGGCGCGATCCGGGGCGGCCAAACCGCCTACTTGATCTCCTTGTGCAGGGTGTGCCGGCGCAGGAAGGGATTGTACTTCATCTTCTCGATGCGTTCGGTCACGGTCTTCTTGTTGCGTTTGGTCAGGTAGCGGGAGGGCGGCTTGCCCTCTTTTCTGGCTTCGGTGCACTCGAGGATGACGACTTCTTGCATGGCGGCAAAGGGTTAGAGGGTCAGAGCAAAGGGGCCGGTGGCCGCGGCGCAACCTCAAAGTGAGGGAAAGCAAGACGGTCTGCCCTGGGGCGTTTTGCGCGGTCTCGCCGGGGCGGCGGTCATCGCCTTCCTTCGCTGCAACACCCTGCCCGCACGCCGGCGTGTCCCCCCACCATCAACGATCCGGCTTGTCCGCAATTCGGCATCGATGCAACCTCCCCGACCAAACCCCATGAACACCAATCCGTTCCTTGCCGGCCTGGTGGCGGTGTTCTGCATGTGTTCCGCCGCCGCGAACGAGACAAAGCCGGCCGACCGCCATCTGTTGTGCACTGTGCTTCAAGACAAGATCCAGGGCGGCTGGGCCGGGCAGATGATCGGTGTCGCCTACGGCGCGCCGACGGAATTCCGGTCGCTGGGCAGGATCAACGACTCGGAAATCACCTGGGCGCCGGGACGCGTCGCCAACGCCATCGAGCAGGACGATCTCTACGTGGAAATGACGTTTGTCCGGGTGATGGACACCGTGGGGCTGGACGCAACGTGCGGGCAATACGGCGAGGCGTTCCGGGATTCGGAGTACACCCTCTGGCACGCCAACGCCGCCGCGCGCCGCAACCTGAACCGCGGCATCGCGGCCCCCTGGTCCGGCCATCCGCAATACAACGCTCACGCCAACGACATTGATTTTCAGATTGAATCCGACTTCATCGGCCTGATGTGCCCCGGCCTGCCGCGCGAAGTAAACCGCTTCTGCGACCGCATCGGCCGCGTGATGAACTACGGCGATGGCCTCTACGGCGGCATGTTTGTGGGCGGCATGTATGCCGCGGCCTTCTGCGAGGACGATCCGCGCCGGGTGGTTGAAGCCGGCCTGGCCGGCCTGCCGCCGGGCAGCGCGTACGCCGCCCTCATTCGCGATCTCCTGACATGGTCGGCGCAGCATCCCGACGACTGGCGCCAAGTCTGGCAGTTGCTGGAAGACAAGTGGGACCGGAACGACGTCTGTCCCGATGGCGCCCTGGCGCCGTTCAACATCGATGCCAAGCTCAATGGCGGCTACATCGCCATCGGCTTGCTCTACGGCCAGCGCGACTTCGCCAAGACCATCGAGATCGCCGCCCGCTGCGGGCAAGATTCCGATTGCAACCCGTCCAGTGCCGCCGGCGTGCTCGGCGTGATGCTCGGCTACACGCGGATTCCCGATCGGTTCAAGTTGGGCATCCCGGCGCTCGCCGACCAGAAGTTTCAGTTCACCGACTATTCGTTCAACTCCATCTGCACCTCCACGTTTGACCGCGCCCTTGCCGTCATCCGGCGGGCCGGTGGCCGCGTTACCGACACCGAGGTCATCATTCCCCGTCAATCGCCGGAAGTTCCGCCCCTCGAGCAGTGGGATCCCGGCGTGTCCGATCGCAGGATCGCCGCGCAGGACCCGGCGTGGACCTGGCAGGCCGGCTGGACCGACGTCAAAGATGCCATGACCGCCAGCGGCCCAGGCGCGGAAGCCAACTTGAGATTCAACGGCACCGCCATCGTGCTGGTAGGGACGCTGACCCAGAACGGTGGCCGGGCAGATGTCTACCTCGATGGCCGACTGTCCCCCTACATGCTCGATGCCTTCATCGTAAGAAACACCAACGACAACGCCCTCTGGCACGTTTACGCCCTCGCGCCGGGCGAACACATCCTCCGCATCGTGACGCGCGGGGACGCTGATCCGCGTTCCGGCGGCAAACGGATCACCATCGAGAATGCGGTGGTTTATCGGGCGAGGTAATTCGCCTGGCGGACTGCGGTTCCGCCAGTGGGACGGCGGGCCTGCGCCGATGCTGGAAGGCCTGTTCAAGGATTAGCGCGGCGGGTTTGTCCGGCGGCCCGCGCCGATCTCCCTTCCGGCGATGCTGCGTCCGCCTCGCCGCTCAGGTGTTGCTCATCCGCTTTTCCGTGAGCGGCAGCATGACGCCGCGGCGGAAGAGCGTCACCTGGCCCGTGCTCGACGAGATGACGATGGAGATGCACTGCGTGGCCACCGAGATCGCGGCCGCTGCGGCATGGCGCGAACCGAGCCCGCTCGGCAGGGCGTGATCGTAGTCGGCCGCCTGGATCAGGCTGCCCGCCGATTCCACCACGCCGTCGCCGCGGATGATGAACGCGCCGTCGATGGACGAGAATTCCTTGATCGTCTCATCCATGAACGGGCTGAGGATGTTCCGATCCTCCTCCTTGTAGCCGTAGAATGGATTGAGCACGAGCGGCTTGATGAACTTGTCCACCTTGTCCGCGTCGCCCACCACAAAAAGTCCGCCGACCGGTCGGCCTTCGCGCCCCTCGACGGCGAGATCCGTGGCGACCGCCAGCACGCGCTCGAGCACCTCGGGCTTCACATCAGGCGGCAGGAGATCGGCATGCCCGGTGAGCAGCGTCTGGAACTCGCGTTCCACGTCGACCACCACCACGGTGTCGAACTGGTTGCTGCCCGCGATGCCGCCCACGCAGCAGAGGCGGTCGTTGAAACTGATGAGCCCGCGCGTGAGCGCCACCAGAACCGCGCTGCGCAGCTGCGCCAGGCGCTGGGTGGAGAACGAGCGCACCTGGATGATCTCCGCGAACCCCTTGCGTTCCTCGCCGGATTCGCTGGGATTGCGCGTCACCAGGATGGTCTTGGTCGACCCGAACCACCGGCTCGCCTCGATGCCGGCCAGAAAGGTGTCGCCGAACACCATGACCGCCGCGCAGCCGCAGCCCTTGGCCACGCGCGCCGCCTCGCGAAACATGATGCGGTTGACACGGTTCTGCTGGAGCTGTGCCGGCCGCACCGCGATGCCGCCGAGCCCGGTGACGAGGCGGTCGTAGAACAGATCCAGATCCGGGGCCTGAATCAGGCTGTGGACAAACTCGGGTTCCTTGACCAGCCGGGCGAGCGAGGCGAGCACCTGCAGGTAGTCGCGCGCGGTCTCGTCCGCGATGAGCATGATGATGAGATGAATCCGTTCATTGTCCTTGAGCCCGTCATAACGGATGCCCGCCTGGCTGCGGCCGATGGCCAGCACGTAGCGGCGGTGCATCTTCACGCGCACATGCGGCAGGGCCACCCCGAGGCCCAGGTAGGTGGTCATCGTGTTCTCGCGCTGCAGCAGGCCGCGCAGCAAGGCGTCCCGGTTGAGGTCGGCGAAGCGGCCGGTGGAAATCTCCAGCAGCTCCGCCAGCGCCCCCTTCAGGTCGATGCTGATGAGGTCGACGATCCTTTGGCGCGTGATGAACTTTTCGATCCGCATGCGGAAATCCTCTCACGACGCCGGACGGGGGCGCCGCGGGCGGGTCACCGGTCCCAGTCCAGTGCGCCTTTCCTCACCTCGTAGACCAAGCCAAGCACCAGCAGGCCGAGGAAGAAGAGCATCGGCAGCAGGATTGGGATGTGATTCGCCAGAAACTCGCGGTAAACAAAGGTCCAGGGGATGAGAAAGATCACCTCGATGTCGAAGAGGATGAAGAGCATCGCGGTGACGTAGAACTTCACCGAGAACCGCGTGTGCACGAGACCCCCGCCGGCCACGCCGCATTCGTAGGCGGTGTCTTGGATCTTGTTCTTCTTCGCCCGCTGGCCGAAGAAGTGGCTCGCGCCAATGACCGCGGCCGCGATGCCGGCGGCCAGGATGATCTGGTACAGGAAGGGCAGATAGGCGGCGGATGACATCGCCACTACGTTGCTCGCAAGCAGCCGGCTGACTCAAGTGGAAACTTGCGGGCCGCGCGGCGGGCGAGCCGGACGTCCGACCGCCGCTCCCACGGCCTCAGCCGGGCCAGCGCCCTACCGCGGGAGACCCGGCGACACCCGGACCCATTGCACCTCGTCGGTCCGATCCGAACCAACGCCGAGTTGCTGCGCAAACTCCAGCATGCGCAGACCGTCGGAATCGATCTCCTTGAAGCCGGCCCGCAGGCGGCCGTGATTGATCCGGTCGAGCATGAGCGCGTCGAGCATCACGGGATCGGCGCTCAACCAGAGC
>JBGOXZ010000230.1:0-4993 GCA_041479395.1 Opitutaceae bacterium | reverse complement strand
GTGATTGGCGAGCCATGCCTTGGCGGTTTCCTTGCTCTCGAAAAACCTGCGGAACCGCTTCCCTTAGTCATCGCGAAGGTCGTCAACGATCCAGCGATTTTGTTTTCAAGGGCAGCGGCGAAGCTAGGGCGGGCGATGGGTGGCATGGAATCCTTGGGCACGCTCAAGCACGCTTTGTCGAATTTTTCTGGCACCAACCTGGCACCAAGGCCAAACTGGCAGTGCAAGAATTCTGGTGCGCACTTGCCTAAGCATTTGACTAATAACTGGCGCGGCGGGCGGGACTCGAACCCGCGACCGACGGTTTAGAAAACCGTTGCTCTATCCGGCTGAGCTACCGCCGCTTGAAAGCTGTGGCTGACGGGATAACCGTACCTCCCCGCCTCCACAAGGGAAAAGCCCATGCCGCCGCGCTTCGTCAACGTCATCTGCCCGTCATGCTTGCAGCGCCTCCAGATCGCGGTTCCGCCGCGGGAAGAACTGCCGGCAGAACTCGATTACGATTGCGAAATCTGCTGCCGCCCCATGGTGATTTTCCTCGAGGGCGACGAGGACGAAATCCAAGCGGAAGCGCGCGGCATCAACGAATAGCGCCGGCTTGGAATCGGCGCCCGCACCGGCGCAAACGACACTTGACTTGCCCACCTCGCGTCCTACGTTCGCCCTCCTTTCCCGCACGGGGTGGTAGCTCAGCTGGTTAGAGCGTCTGCCTGTCACGCAGAAGGTCGCGAGTTCGAGTCTCGTCCATCCCGCCAGTTTTTGCTCCGGAATTTCCGGGGCTTTTTTGCTTTTATCTCGGCGGCGGAAGAGCTTGCGCGGCTCAAATTCAGAAGGAGCGTGCTTGTTTTTGATTAAAGTGGCACCCGTCCACTTCTCCCCTTTGACACGAGATTTTTTCGCGGGATTTGCCAGACATTGTGGCAAATCTGAATGCGTTTTCCGCGCAGTAGCACGCATTGATCTTCAAGCAGGGCCGAATAACTCGGGTTCCTCGGGCACCCGATGTCGCAATGCCTCATCCATGATCAGGCCGGTATGATCGGGGGGCGGGTTCATGGCCGCACATGATCAATTCACTCCGGCAATGCCCGCGGCAATCGTTTTTCCAAGAATGCCCGAAGTTTCGGCATATGTTCTGCGTCGAGACCGGCGAAGAATTCGCGGGCGTACACCTTCAATTCGCGGAGCACGTTCCGGCTGCTCGTGGTCGTCACAACCGCGAGCAAACGCTCAAGAAAGGCAATCAGCTTCCGTTCGTCCATTCGACTTTCAATCACTGCTTTTCGGAGATCACCCAAGTAAGCCGGCAGGAGTCGGGCGAGGATGATCACATGGCGGGCGTCCTGTCGTCCCGTTTGCTTCAGGTCGACGACGTTGGCGATCTTGGCCTGGAGCAGGGCAATCGGTCCCGGCACCTGTACCCGCACCTGGTTTTCGCCAATGGCGAGAGTGTAGACCGGCGCGCGCAATTCCTCGTTGCTGACCCCATGGATATAGCGCAGCACCTCGATCAGCATCGGCGAACCATTCGCATCCTTGGCGATGACCACGCCCACCTCGTTGCTTGGCGGCTTCAGCGGAAAGAACTGCGGTTTGGTGCCCGCCAGTTTTCCCAGCGCTTCCAGGGTTTCCCGGTCGCCAAGAATATCAGCATCGCGAGAGACAAACGGCGCCAGATCGGCGGTCTGATCCTGGTAGTAGAGCGCCCAGAGGTTGACCGCCTGGCCGCCGACCAGCAGCACCGGGTCCTTGGTCGCCAGCACCGGCGCAAAATCCGCGGGCGGACGCGGCGCGGCGTCAGAAGGCAGCGGTGGCATGGGCGCGGTCGAAATCGATCAAGCGGACGGCGTCGCGGGAGGGAACGAGAGAATTCCGGTTCTGGATAGCCGCCGGTGTCGCGAGCTGAAGGTCCAAGATCACTTGGTCAAACTCGCGCTGGACGCGCTTGAAACGGGCCACTTGCGCAGGCGTCTTGAATCGCGCGGGCATTCGCGGCGCCATCCGCCAAACGAGGGAGCGCAGCGCCTCCGCCTGCGCCGGCATCGCCGCCCGTTTTCTCACCACGTCACGGGCCGCTTCGCGCAGCAAAGCCATCACGGTGGTGTCCTCGCGGCGTGCGATCTCCGCGAGCGCGGCCAGCACCGCCTCGTGTTCGGCGAGGCTCTGCCGACGCTTGGACTTGGCGAGTTGGTTGGGCATGTAGAAAGGTTGATTCAACCCGATCAAAATTGCAGCTCAAAAAACGAGTTCGTTTGAGTCTGGAGATTTGCCACGGATTTGCCCGCGAACTTGTTTTTAGCTTGTTTTTCCTGCAACTCGCTGCATCTTCTTTCTTGCTCTAACTCACTGCTAAGCAACTCAAAGCACGCTCAGCGAAGTTTTTCGGTTGGCTCGATGATCTCAGTTCGAGTCCCCTCTATCCTTCGCTCCGTTAGAGCTACGGATGGCGCGCCACCATCCCGCTCAAGTTTGAAGGGGGGCCAAGCAGAGGAGCGAAGGATGGCCTCCTCCGACGCATCAGCGAAGACGGGCTAGGTGTGTCTCGCGAGAGCAGAGCCGGCACGCACCGCTTCAGCACGCTGCGCCACAAGTCCGGCTCGGCCGCGTGACCGTGCCTCGCGAGCTGCGCCGCAATCTTCTTCTCCGCCGGTCCTTTCACCCGGTGCCGGGGATCGCCGGGCAACTGCGGCAGGACGCGCCGGCCGATCGCCCAGCAGGCCCAGGCCCGCCAGCAACGCTGTTCCCGGCGCGGTGCGTTGACCCGGTGGGCGAGGTGCTGAAAGTGCACCCGCGGGTTCCCGAGGAAAACACCCAGCGGCGTGCGGGCGAGCAGCCACGCCAGCGCCGCATACGGCAGCGGCCAGTCTTTCAGAACGGATTCGTCGCCGCGCAGATCGGCGCCAAACGCGCGGTCGAGACAGAGGATGGCGCGCGCCGCCCGGCCATGCCGCCAGAGATAGTGGGCATATTCGAGCGCAGTGAAATAGAACTCCGCTCCCCGGCTGGAACCGTGCGCCCGGAGGTCCCGCCAATCCATGCGCGGGCGCGGCGGGGGCAGGTGCGGACAGATCGGCGTCACGATAGGCACGGCAGGGAGTAGCGCAACGGCTGGGCGCTCCAGGTCAACGCCGACGTCAGAAGATCGGCGCAGGATTGGCTTGGCGCGCCCGCGCGTTTGCGCGACAACGGGATGCCTTGAGCACCGCCAACGACACCACCGATCGCGACACTGACCAGGTCCATGGCATCGCGGGCTGGCGACGGCTGGTCTTGTGGCCGCTGGCTCTGCTGGCGCGCCTCTGGGGCCGAAGTCTCCGCTTCGAGCTGGGGCCCGAGGACCTGCGCAATATCACCAAGCGCGACGAACCGGTCGCCATCATTCTCTGGCACAACCGGCTGTTCCTGGCGGCGGAGATCGTCCGCCGCTTTCGGCAAGGCCGGCCCGCATACTCCCTGGTCAGCGCCAGCCGGGACGGCGCCTGGCTCGATGCTTTCTTTTCGATGGTGGGCATGCCCACCGTGCGCGGCTCCAGCCAAAAGCTTGGACGTGAAGCCGTGCTGGCGCTGATCGCGAAGCTGCGCGCGGGTCACGACATCGGCATCACGCCCGACGGACCGCGCGGCCCGAGGTATGAGTTCAAGGCCGGCGCACTGGTCGTGGCGCGACGCGCGGGAACACCCGCGCTGCTGATCGGCGGGCGTTTCACCTCGGCGCGGCGGCTCAAGAGCTGGGATGGGTTTTACCTGCCCACACCCTTCTCCCGGGTGCAGTTGGTCTGCGCCTTCGTATCGGCCGACGAACTTCGGGCGCAAAATACGACGGCCGAGGCCCTCCGGGATCGCCTGGTGGCGATCAATCCGGATTGAGATCTGCTCCGCCGCCATAGCGGGCGGACGCGCGCCCCTCAGCCAACCATGCAGTTGCTCCTCGAAATGGGAAGTGACTCCGCAGCACCAAAAGGCAGAGCCCGCACTCCGTGCGGGCTGGCAGCGATCCACGCGGCAAAACCCGCACGGAGTGCGGGTTCCAGCACGTTCAACTGAATCCTTCCGGCTTAAAAGACCGGCACCGTGGTCATGCTGGCACCGGGGTCAACGACGTAGTCGTTGCCGACGCACCACGTGATGTCGTTCAGCAGGAACTTTAGGACGACGGGCTTGGCTGCATCGCTGAGGGTGATGACCCACTTATCATCAGCGACACAATCCATCACGATGCCTTTTTCCCAGCTCAGGCCGGGACCCTCGCCACGGACGTACAGAGCGTTGCCGAAGCCGACGTCGATCCGGGTCGTGATGGTGGTGCGTGTGGTCTTGACCGCGGGCTTCTTGGCGGGCGCCTTGCGAACGGGCTTCGCGGCAGCCACGCCCGAGGAGGCCGCCGCAGCGGCCTTCGTGGTCTTCGTGTTCTTGGTTGTAGCCTTCTTCATTGGTGAACCTTGATTTTCTATTTCAGATGATGATTAACGGACAATCCCAGCGATGATTGCATCGCCGGACGCTCTGGCAATAGCAGATTAGGGACCAACTATACAGCCGGGAAATATCGCGGCGCCGGCGCCGCTGCGCCGCGCCGCGAAAAAAGAGATTTACTCACCCTGACGCATCACCCTAAATGCGACCCTTCTTGGCCGGGGCAGTAGCTCAGTTGATAGAGCGCCTCGTTCGCAACGAGGAGGTCGCCGGTTTGAGTCCGGTCTGCTCCACCAGCCTCCGCCCTGCGGGCTACGGCTGGCAGGCCAGCCGCAAGCAAACTGGGATTTCAAGCTACTCAAGATGGCGTTGCGGCGGAGGCTGTCCTCCGTAGCCTCGGCGAAGGAGGACATTTCCCAACGGGACATGAGTGTATGCCACAGCTTGGCGAAACCGATCGCATATGAAAGCCCCGCCCTACGGGCTACGGCTGGCAGGCCTGTCTTGAACAGGCCGGGAGTCCAAGCCATTCTAGAAGCCGTTGAGGCGGAGGCTGTCCGCCTGCGAAGAGCGACGGCGG
>JBGOXZ010000229.1:0-5006 GCA_041479395.1 Opitutaceae bacterium | reverse complement strand
TGCAGGAGTTCCGCACGATCGACGGCGCACTGCGGAGCCCGGCGGAAGGGTGGGGCACACCGCTGGAGTTTGCCGGCTATGCGCCGCCGGGCGGTCTCACCGTCGGGGTGACGTTGGAGGACGAGAGCGGCAAGATTTCGCTGCCGCACGCCGACTTCCCGACGCTCCGGGATCTCTTCCTGGTGTTGGGTCAGAAACAATCCGACGCCGAGCGGCTGGCGGATGCGCTGCTGGTGTGGATGCAGCCGGGCTACGAGCCGGTCGATTCCTTCAGCGCGCGGGCGACGGATTATGAGCGCGCCGCCGTCCCGCAC
This sequence comes from Opitutaceae bacterium, assembly GCA_041479395.1. Lineage (GTDB taxonomy): Bacteria > Verrucomicrobiota > Verrucomicrobiia > Opitutales > Opitutaceae > Fen-1467. The sequence goes on along the minus strand of JBGOXZ010000229.1, from coordinate 4,692 downwards.
GACCCGCCGGCGCGTTCGCTGCATTCGTTCGCCGAACTCGCTTCCATCCGGTTCGTACGCGACCTGCTTTATGACGACAAGGGCAGCCCGAACGAGCTGTGGCGGCGGTTTGTCGACAGCGTGTCGCTGTACGATTTCACGCAACCCAACGTCAACGGCGCGCCGGACACCACGCTGGCCGTGCTAGGGGGGTACGATGATACCGGGGTCAAAACCATCACCGACTATCTGGGCGGGCTCGGCTCCTATGCCCGCCAGGGCCCGGCGTATTTCCGCACCACGCAGGATGTGACGGGGCTGGTGGGCCAGGCGGCGAATTCGTCGCGGCTCGGCACGCAGGTGCGCTGTCTGCGGGTCAATGTAACGGTGCACGAAGGCCAGTCGTCGTTCCGTCTGAGCACCGTGGTGGCGCCGCCCAATGGAGCGGAATTGCCTCCGTCGGACCAGCCGCCCCCCTCCGCGGATTCATCCGCCACCCAGAGCAATGCCGATTCCACCGCGGCGGGCGCCCCGGCTGCCGCCTCGGCGGCGGCCCCGACGGTCGCCACGGACGCGACCAGCCCCCAAACCCAGCCGGCGCTGAATTATCCCTTTACCCTCCTCGAAATTCGCGAGAATGATGAGATAGCCGGCACGTTCCCCTCCTCCCAACCAGCGTCTGACTGAGCGTCGCACCCATCATGAAATTGCCCACTCCTGTGGTGAAAAAGGTCGTCCTGCTGCCCGACCACGCTTTTTTTGTGCGCGTGATGCCGCTGGCGCTTGACACGCCGGCGGCCGGGATTCCCGCGCAGGTCGAGCTGGCGCTGGAGGGATTGTCGCCGTTTCCCGTCGCCCAGCTCTGCTATGGCTACTTTCATCCGCCGGGAGCGAGCCGGGTGCTGGTCTACGCGGCCTACCGGCGGCGTTTCACGGTGGACGACGCAGCGGGCTGGACCGACGCCGACGCCGTGCTGCCGGCTTTCGCCGCGTGGCTGGGGCTGGCGCCGGCCGGTCCCCGGGCGTTGCTGGTCGCGGGCGCGGATTTCATCACCGCCTTGGGATGGGACGGGCGTGACGCGGTGCCGGCCGTGGTGGCGACCCAGCCGGTGGCGCCGGGTGCGCCAGCCGAGGAACGCGCGGCGGTGCGGGCGAAGATCACGGCCCAGTTGAAGAACCTGCCCACGCCGATCGAGGTGCCGGTGCCGGCGGGGACGAGTTCGCGCATTGGCGACGCCGGGTTGCGGTTTACGGCCGGAAATCTCGACTCGCGTATCGATGGCGCCCAACTCGACGCGCTCGACGTGCGCGACAAGGCCGAACTGGCCGCGCGTCGCCGCGACCGGGCGCGCAACCTTTACCTCTGGCGGACCGTGGTGGGGTGCGCCGCGGCCATCGTGCTGGCGGGCGTGCTCGAACTCGGCCTCAAAGGCGCCCGGCTCTGGCTGGATGGCCGGGCGGCCCGGGCCGCCGCGCAGGCGCCCGCCGTCCAGGCCATCGAGACCAAGCACAACCTCGCCAACCACATCGAGGAGCTCTCCACGCGCCGGCTCATGCCGATCCGGATGCTGGAGATCGTGAATGAGAAGCGTCCCCGCACGATCCAGTTTCTGCGGGCCGCGACCAAGGGACTCTACGTCCTGGAGGTTGAGTGCCAGACCAGCGTCACGCCCGACGTCTTCAACTACGAGGCCGCCCTCAAGGATCTGCCGACATGCGACCACGTCGCCCTCGGGCAGACAGTCGACCGGGGCGGCGTCACCCGTTTCACCCTCACCGTCACGTTCAAACCGGAGGCGCTCCGGCCCCCGGTCCCGAAGTCATGAAAGCCCTCTTTTTCAGCCGCCATTTCCGGGAAAAAATCCTGCTTATCGTGCTGCTGGCCATGATCGGCGGCAGCTGGCTGACGGACGTCGCGGGGCGCGGCCATGCCCTCTGGCGTGAATGGCGGGCGACGTCCACGGTGCTGACCACGCAGCAGCAATGGCTCGACAACCGCAGGGACATCGAGGCAGCCGCGGTCAAGGCCGTCGGGCACCTCGATCCCACGCGCACGTTCAGCAGCACGCGCCTGTTGGGCGAACTCAGCACGATCGCCGACAAGGTCGGCGTGCGCAGCAACACCTCGAGCGAGATCCTCGGCACCGAACGCACGAACGAGTTCGCCGTCAACACGGTGCAGTTCGCGATCCGCAACGCGGATCTGGCGGCGATCCTCAGCTTCTACGACGAGATCGACAAACGCGCGCCCTACCTCGGCGTTGAGCAGTTCTCGCTCTCCGTCAATCCGGGCAATCAAACCCTGCTCAACGTCATGCTGCGCGTCTCCTCGGTCGAGATCGCGCGCTGAGGCGCGGGACCCGGTTGGCCGCGGCCGGCCTCAGAACTTGAAGCTCGCGCTCAGCGAAAACACCGCGGAGAAGATCGCATAGCCGAGGAAGCCCACGAAGCCGAAGGCGAACAACAGCACGCCGGTGGAGACGATGGCGGTGAAGGCCTGGAGGCGGCGGCTCAGTTCCCGCTGGTAGGTGCGGCCGATCTCCTTGAGGCTGGGCACGACGTTGCCGGTGCTCTCCCCCACGGCGAGGCGGTCGAGCACGAGGTTGGGGAAGCAGCCGGTGCGGGCCAGCGCCAGCGACAGGCTTTCGCCCTCGAGCACGCGGGCGGTGGCCTCGGTGAAGGCCTGCCGGTGCGTGCGGTTGGCGATGACCCGCTCGGTCTTGCGCAGCGCCTCGGCCGTGGTGATGCCATTCTCAATGAGCACGGCGAGCGTCTGGCTGAAGTTCATGACGGTCGCGGTGGTGACGAAGGATCCGGCAATGGGCAGGCGCAGCGCCCATTCGTCGGTGCGCACGCGACCGGCCTCGGTCTGCCGCCAGCGCCAGAAGGAGATGGCGGCCAGGACCAGTGCCAGGACCGCGAACAGGCCGTAGTTGATGAAGAAGTGGGAGGTGTCGATCAGGAGCCGCGTGGCCAGCGGCAGTTTTCCGCCCAGCGCCGAGAGCAGCGATTCGATCTTCGGCAGCAGCACGAAGATAAAGAAGATGATGACGCCGATCGCGAAGCAGCAGATGAACGCCGGGTACGCCATGGCGGTGGCCAGTTTCTGGCGCAGCTCGCGCTGCTCGGTGAAATGCTGGATGAGGCGCTGCAGCACGTCGTTGAGACCGCCGGTGGCCTCGCCGGCCTGGATGAGGCTCACCGTCGATGAATCGAATACCCCGGAATACTCCTCCATGGCGCGCGAGAGCGGCTGGCCCTCGCTGAGGCGTTCCCAGAGGCTCTGGCAGAGTTTGCGCAGCGCGGGTTCCTGGAGGCGCTGGCTCAGCAGCCGCACTGCCTCGCCGGCGGAAAGCCCGCTCGCGGTGAGGTCGGACAGCGCCTGCAGGAAGGGCAGCCGCTGCGCGCGGCCCAGGCGCGTGGCGCCGCGCGCGGGCCGAAGGCGGGCCGGCTTGGAGGCGGTCGGTGGGCCTTTCCGGCTTTCGGCTTTGAACCTTGGCCCCTCCACGCGGGCGTCGGTTTCGCTGACGCTCACCGGCGTCATGCCCCGCGCGGCGAGCACGCGCAGCGCCTCCTTGCGCGACGCCGCGTCGAGGATCGCCGTCACGGGCCGGCCGGAACGGTCGCGGGCGGTGTAGTTATAGCGAGGCATGCGGTGGGTTCAGAGGGCAGAGGGCAGAGGACAGAAGTCAGAGGACAGAGGACATCCACCTTCGTCCCGGCGGTGCGGGACTACGGCGCGACAAGGAGGACGGGGGCAGAAAACAGAGAACAGAGAGCCGATGTGGCTGCACCGCGTCCTTCGCTCGCTTCTGGTTTCCGGCCTCTGGCATTTGGTCTATGATTTCTCCGCGACCGTGATGACGCGCAGCAGCTCCTCCAGCGTCGTATAGCCGGCTTTCACCTTTTCCCAGCCGGAATGCTGCAGGGTGAGCATGCCGTGGTCGAGGGCGCACTTGGTCAGGACGCGGGCGGATTCGCGCTTGAGGATGAGGTCATGCAACTCGTCATTCGGACGGAGGATTTCGAAGATGCCGATGCGGCCGCGGTAGCCGCTGGAACGGCAGCGGTCGCACCCCACGGGAGCCATGAGTTCTTTGATCGAGTCGGCCTCGGCGGGATCGACGCCGAGGACGGCCAGGGCATCGCGGAGCTTGGTCCGGTTGACGGGCTCCGGCCGGGCGCACGCGGTGCACAGGCGGCGGACCAGGCGTTGGGCGATGACCAGCTCGATGGCCGAGGCCACGAGGAAGGGCTCCACGCCCATGTCGACCAGCCGCGTGTAGGCGCCGGCGGCGTCGTTGGTGTGGATGGTGCTGAAGACGAGGTGGCCGGTGAGCGAGGCGCGGATGGCGATCTCGGCGGTGTCGAGGTCGCGGATTTCGCCGACCATGATGATGTCGGGGTCCTGGCGCAACACGTGGCGCAGCGCGCTGGCGAAGGTGAGGTTGATTTCCGGGCGCACCTGCATCTGGTTGACGCCGGGCACCTCGTATTCGATCGGGTCTTCGATCGTGACGATGCGGAGGTCGGGCGAATTGATCTTGCGGAGGAAGGCGTTGAGCGAGGTCGACTTGCCCGAGCCGGTGGGGCCGGTGACGAGGACGAGGCCGCGGGGGCGCCGGCTCAGCTCTTCGAGCACGAGCGGGAGGCCCAACTCACGGATGGTCGGGATCTTCGAGGGGATCACCCGCAGCGCGGCGGCCACGGAGC
>JBGOXZ010000228.1:0-5026 GCA_041479395.1 Opitutaceae bacterium | reverse complement strand
GTTCGAAAAAACCGTCCTGCCACGTGACACCGGTTGATTTTGCGACGAAGCGTTTCCAGTCTCGCAGCACTTTGTCAATGCCGCTGGCTTCCTGAAAACTTGCCAGCGCGTGCCAGTGGTCAGGCATGGCAAGGAACAAGGTCATCCACCATTTCCCGCTCGCGACGTAATGCTCCACTGCATCCGCCATTGCGGCCAAGACTTTCGGTTTGTCCAATTGCGAGGAGCCGCGGTGGGCGCAACATACGGTAAGAAAGAAGACGGAGCTGTTTCTCACCCATGCCGGCGGCAGATGACAGAAGCGTTTGCGCCGCAGCCACTGGCTCATTTGCCGCGCCGCCTGCTCTGAAGGTCACTCTTCGCAACGATCAACTGCGGCGGGTTAAGGATAACCCGCCCTACCCGCTCACCCCTCCGCGCGCGCCTTCGCGTCGGCCTCGATGAGCGCCTTCAGGCGCTCCAGTTCGACCTTCACCTGCGCCTTCACGGCCGGCAGCTCCGCGGCGCTCGCGACCTTCGCCTGCGCAAAAATGTAGAACTTCATCTTCGGCTCGGTGCCGCTGCCGCGCCCGGCGTAGGCGTAGCCATTCGCCAGTGTCACGAAGTACAGGTCCTGCTTCGGAATCACCTCGCCGTCGGCGTCCTTGATGACCTGCCGGCCGAAGTCCTCGAATTTCACCACGCGCACCCCGCCGAAGGCCGTGGGCGGGTTTGACCGATACGTGTCAAGAATGCGCCGGATCTTCGCGGCGCCGGTCGCCCCTTCGTAGTAAATGTTGATCACGCCTTCGAGGAAGTAGCCGTGCCTGACGTACAGCTCGTCGAGATACTCCGGCACGGTCAGCCCGCGGCTCTTTACCCACGCGCACAGCTCGGCGGACATCAGGCAGGCTGCATTGGCGTCCTTGTCGCGCACGAAATCGTTGGGCAGGTAGCCGTAACTCTCCTCCGTGCCGAACACGTAAAAGGTGCCGAGCCGGCCGTGGAGTTTCGCGCGCGCCGCCAGCGGCAGCGCGTCGTAATCGAGCGCCAGGCCCTCCTGGGCCAGGACCGCATCCTTCAACTGCTCCTCATAGCCGCGCATTTTCGCCGCGATCCACTTGAAGCCCGTGAGCGTGTTGATGACCTTCACACCGTGGCTCCGCCCGATGGCATCCTGCAGCGGGGTGGTGACAAAGGTCTTGATGATCGCAGCGCGCGGCGAACCTTCCCGGGGAATCCGGCCAAGTTCCTTGCTCTTCGCGAGCCGGTAGTCCGCCAGCAGCGCGCCGATCTGGTTGCCCGTGAGCAGCACCATCCGGCCCTCCCGATTGCGCACGGCGCAGCCCATCCGGTCGCCGTCCGGATCCGTGGCCAGCACGAGGTCGGCGCCGTTACGTTCCGCCTGGGCGACGGCCATGGCAAGGGCCTCGGCATTCTCCGGGTTGGGTGACTTCACCGTCGGGAAGCGCGGATCGAAGGCGACCTGCTCGATCACCTCTCCCACCGACACGCCCGCATGCGCCAGCAGCGGCACGCTCGCGATGCCGCCCGTCCCATGGATGTTGGTGAAAACCACCTTGAACTTGGCCCGCTTGAAGATCGCCGGATCGAGGGCCGCCTGGGAGGCCACCGCGAGATAGGCGTCGTCCGCCGGACGGCCGAGGATGATGACGCGGGAGAGATCCGCCGTGAGGAAGGCACCCAGCTCTTTGAGCGGAACCGCATTGACCTGGTCGATGATGCCCTGGTCGTGGGGCGTGACCACCTGCGCGCCGTCCTCGAAGTAGGCCTTGAAGCCGTTGTCGTGCGGCGGATTGTGGCTCGCCGTGATGACGACGCCGCAATGGGCCTTCAGCCAGCGCACGGAAAAACTGAGCTGCGGCGTCGAGCGCGGGCCGTCAGAAATCAGGGCCACGCCGCCGAGGCGCGACCACGTCGAGGCCGCCAGCTCGCAAAAGTGCCGCGAGAAATGTCGCACGTCGTGGGCGATGACGAGCTTCGGCGCATCGTAGCGTCCGACCTTCGCGAGGTACCCGTGGACGTAGCGGTAGAGGCCGATCGTGGCGCGCACGACCGTGAAGTCGTTCATCATGTTGTTGCCGACGCCAGGATGTTCCGGTGTGCCGAGCGGTCCCACCTGGCCGGTCTCAGCCTGGGTGGCCACGACGCCGATGGTGCGTCCGCGCATGCCGCCCGTGCCGAATTCCAGATAGCGGTAGAAGCGGTCGTTCAGTTCGCTCCACGCCTCCCGGGTGACGAGTTCGTCAATGCTCGCCACAGCCCACGGCGGCAGGGCCGCATCGAGCCAGGCGGTCAGATTTTCAACGGTGCTGGGAAGCAACTGGCCGGCCTGACCGGCGGCGCGGATTTTTTCCAGGGTGGTCATGCGGAAAAGGTGATTAGGACGTGTCTGCAAATGCTGTAGGAGCGGCTTTACGCCGCGATTTCAAAGCGTAGAGCATCTGCTCGCGGGGTAAACCCGCTCCTACAACTCGGAACCGCCTTCGCTCGGCAGTTTCCAGACACGCCAGAATCCAAGCGGATGTGCCGGGCGAAGCAAAGCATCGAGCCGTAGTTCGCCCATGGAGTCGAAGCGGATCTACCGCTGCGCGCAGGATGACAGGAAATACCATTCACTCCAGATACAGACCGTCCGCCACAACGGGTTTTGGCGCGAGTTTTTTCCACGCGTCGGCAAAGGAGTCCTCGTCATAGCCAAAGAGCGGGGAAACCTCGATCGCCACCGCCGGCAGCCCGCTGGCATCCGTGGCGACCCGCGCGCCGACCCTCTGCAGCCAGCGGACATACTGCCGGAGCTGGTCCTCGCGCGCCGTCCGGGGCGAGTCGACGCCCTCGGGATTCTTCACCGGGGAGAAATCGTCCGCCCGCCGCGTCTCGATCACCAGCGCGTTTTCCGCAAAGGGCAGCGCGTCGAAGACAAACATCTCGAACTTTGCGCCATTCGGCTTGTCGGGCTTCACGGGATTGCCGGCCGCGTCGATCGTGGCAATCTTCTTGTCCGCGCGATGAAACGGCAGCACGGGTGCGGCACCCCCCGCGGCGCCCTCCCGCCCTCCCGCGATGCGGCGCACGAACTCACGGTCCAGAACGTGGATCGCAATGCTGCCCGCGAGATAGCACAACCGGCTCGTCCGCGGATCCACCTCGCGCTGAATCGCCAGCGGCAGATCGCTGTACTCGATGACGACCAACCGGCCGCGCTGGAGGCAGAAGTGGCCGAGCTTCTCCTCGACATAGGCCTTCGGCACCATCTTCGCGGACATCTCCGACCGGCGCAGCAGATGCCAGCCGATGAATTCCGGATCGACACAGCGCACGATCGGGTTGTCGACCTGGAAATAGCTGAGCGTGTCGATGCCCTCGCTCCGCATGAGGTCAAGGGCGCCGCTGCGGTGCAGTGCGCGCAACGAGCCGCCGTGACCGTCGGGACTCATGGCGATTGTGTCTTTGGCTTCGAGCAGGATCCGTCCGCTGAAATCTACCGCCGGCATGCGGCCCTGCCGGAAAAGGTGCACCCGCGCCGGGTCGAGTCCAAAAAACCGGCGCTCGGCGAAGAAAGCCTCCGTGGCCGCGTGGTTCGCGTGGCTGGTCATGATGAACCAGTGCAGCGGTCGGCCATGGCGCCGACCGACCGCGATGATTTTTTCCGCGAACACCTGAAAGAGCGGCTTGCGCTTCAGCGGGGTGATCGAGAAGGTGCCCTTGGGTCCGTCATAACCGAGGCGCGTGCCCTGCCCCCCCGCCACGGTGAATGCCGCCACGCGGCCGGCGCGCAGCGCCTCGTCGCCGGCAGATTTCGCCTTCGCCCAGGCCGCCGCCTCGCCGCCATTCTCCGGCCGGGGCACGTACGGCGCCGGCTCGAGACCGCTCAGATCGACGCCCGGGGCGGCACCCTTGCCCAGCAACGTGCGCGCGAGCCGCGCCACTTCGGCCAGATTGATCTCCGCGGCCTGCTCGAGCAGCCGGCGTCGCGCGTCTTCCCCCAATTGCCCCCAAAATGCAAATACTTGGCCCTGTCCAGCCTGGGCAAACTGCTCCAGCAGCGGGTGCAGCGTGACGGTGGCACTCATGCGCGGCACGAGAGAAGGTGCAGCTTCCGAACGGGGCAACACGTTTTTCCCCCTCAATCCTCGAAACGGAAGATCAGCTCCGATGGCTTCGCATAGCGCAGCTGCTGCCGGATGATTTTCGCGACATAGTCCGGGTCCGTGCGCAGCCGTTCGAGCACCCGTTCCTGCTCGTTCAGCCGCTGCTCGGCTTGGGCGAGCCGCTGGCGGCTTTCCGTCTCGAGCCGCTGCAGCTGCGCGAATTCCTGATAGGTGCGGAAGAAGAAAACCCCCGAAATCAAACCCACGCCGACAAAAAGCACGGCGTAGATCCAGAGAATGAGGCGGCGCGCAATCACGATGGTATGGCTGTCGATAATGAATCAACCACCCCCGCGGCAACCATTTTCCGGCTCACCGGCGTTTTGGGAAGCAACGGTAAATCTTGCGACTCCGGGGGTTGTCCGCTTGCCTCACTTGGCGAAGCCACCGCATAGTCCCCGGTCTTTCGATCCGCAACTTTTCCCGAACCATGTACCAGAGCTTCTACGGCCTGACGGAGATGCCGTTTAACATCACTCCGGACCCGAAGTTTCTCTACCTGAGCCCTTCGCATCAGGAGGCATTGCAGCACCTGAAATACGGTGTCCAGGAAAAGAAAGGGTTCATCCTGCTGATCGGGGAGGTCGGCTGCGGCAAAACCACCATCTGCCGGCGATTCATCAACGAACTCGATGCGGCGCACTACGACACCGCCCTCATCCTCAACACCCGCATCACCGAGGTCGAGATGCTCCGGGCGATCCTCGACGAACTGGGCGAAACCCACCGCGCCCAGGGTCAGCACGATCTGGCCGCCCAGATCAACCGGGTGTTGCTGCAGCGCATCGAACAGGGACGTGACATCGTCCTCGTCATCGACGAGGCGCAGAACCTCTCCTTCAAGGTGCTCGAACAGATCCGCCTGCTCTCCAATC
>JBGOXZ010000227.1:0-5057 GCA_041479395.1 Opitutaceae bacterium | reverse complement strand
GTGCTCGCGACCCGTCCTCCGTAGCCTCGGCGAAGGAGGATGCAGAGCAGAAATCGCCTGCAAGCAGGCTCCTACATCATTCACCGAACGGTTTGGGTGCTTGCGAGCAAGATCATGGTTCTACTGCATGAGTCCGGCTAAGAGAGTATTCTACCTTGGCGTTCTTGGCGCCTTTGCGTGAGGATGCATTGTTCAGTCCTGCGCAATCCACTCCACGATGTCGCGGGCGATCTCGTCGGGGGACAGGTCTTTGATGATCTTCGTGTCGCGGCGCTGCTTCGGCAGCGACACGCCAACGAACGCCAGGCCTTCGTTGGTGATCTTGACCGGTCTGGCCTTTTGCAGCGCGGGCATCACGGTCCGCATGTTCTGCATGCCGACCTGTGGATTATTGGGCGGCTCGGGCAGGTTGCCGGTGGCCCAGCCAAGCAAGGCCGGCGCCCCCACACAGGTGGACACCTGATGCTGTCCGCCCTCGGTGCGTTCGAGCACCTGGAACGAGCCGTCCGGTCGGATGGTGAGCTGGTCCACGCCTTGGAACTGGTCGCTGATGCCGAGCCGCTCGCCAACCATCTGCATGGTGCTGCCGGCGCCGCGCGAGGCGGATTCCCAGCCGCCGAAAACCAGCAGACGCGTGCGGTCGAGACCGGGAATGGCCTGGATGGCGTCGGCGAGTGCCGCGGCGATCTCGGCGGACTCGGCGAATCCGCTGGCCGGGCCGTCGAGGGCGATCAGTTCGAAGGGAACCTTCTGCGCGACGGTCATCATGATCTGTTGGAGTTTGGCTTTGGGGCCGATGCTTACGAGCCACACCTTGCTGCCGGGTTGCTGCCTGGCCAGGTGGGCCGCCTCGACCAGCGCATGACCCGCCCATGGATCGAGCACGGCGGGCAGCATCAGCTCGTTTTTCAACGCGGGACCGGTGGGGCTGACGACCGGTTCCAACGTCTGCAGCGGATCGGGCACAATACTGCCACACACGACGATCTGGTAGGGGGCGCTCATGGCCCAACGATGAAGGAGGTTGCGGCACCAGGACGCAAGAGCCGCCAAAGGCAAGCCGGCCGCCACGGCGCACCGTCGGTTTGGCCAACGCGGCCTCGCCGGCTCAGAAGGCCCGCGCATCGCCGGGTAACTTGTCAACTATTAGTTGACATGTGCTGTGGAGTCTGCCGGCCGTGGCCGGAGGCCGGAGCCTTGGGTCCGGCGAATGAGTGAACTGACTCGAGCCAACGTCACGGCAGGCTGGACGCCGCGGGGTTTTCGCCTACAAGGAAGCCCGTCATGCTCCGCTTTCTTGCCCGGTTCGCCGCGGTGCTGTGCGCGATCGCGTTCCTGTTCCTCACCATTCCCGTCGTGTTTTTTCACGCCGCCGGCACGCGGATTCTCCAGGCGCAGACCTACAAGCATGCGCTCGTCAAGGAACGATTCTACGAGCGCTTCCCGGAACTGGTGGCTGACACGGCCATGCATGAGGCGCAACGCGGGCGGGCAGGAACGGCCGGCCGCACCCAGGACGCTGCGGTTCCCCTCGCGCAGCTCACACTGGCGGATTGGCACAGCCTGCTCGGCGCCATCGCGCCCGCCGCCTATCTGCAGCAAGAGGTCGAACGCGGTCTCGATCAGGTCGCGGGGTTTCTCCACTCCGACGCCTTGACGCTTTCGGTGCAAATTTCGCTGGTCGAATTGAAGCGGCGTCTCGTCAGCCCGGAAGCCGAGCGCGCGTACGCGGGCATGTTGCAAACGAAGCCGCTTTGCACGCCCCAACAGCTGGAGGAGGCCGGCGGCCTGCCCGTGGGCTGCCGCCCGCCACCCGAACGGATGCCGCAGGTCTTGCAGGACTTCCGGGCAGCCATGCGTTCGGTGGCCGACTCCATGCCCGATACGTACGATCTCTTCGCGCTGGCCTCCGCGCACGCCGGAGCCGGAAACCGGGTCGCCGCGCTGGTCGAGGCTCGCGGACCCTTGCGGCGGATCGAACGCTGGGCGCAATGGAGTCCGGCGGTGCCAGCGGCGCTTTTGCTGCTGATCGCCCTGTTTGCCGTGCGCTCGCTGCGCGGCTGGCTGCTCTGGTGGGGCATCCCGTGTTTTCTCGCCGGATCGGTGGCCGCGGTTCTGGCGCTTCCCGTCGCGCCAATCACCCGGTTGGTGTTCACGAGCTTCGTGGTGCCGGCTTTTCCTCCGGAGGCGCCAGCCGTCATGGTGAAGACGATGTTCGGGTTGATGACGGCGGTGGTGCAGGAAGTGATGACGGCCGCGCTGACGCCGGCCTGCATCATGGCCGGCGGTGGATTGCTGGGCATGATCGTCGCCCGGTTCTTCAAGCCGCGCGCAGTTCCGGTCGCGACGGCGCCGCCGCCCCCGCCAACGGGTTGATCGGGGACCCGGCGCCCGGCGCGACTGCGGCGATGCCAATCCGCAAGCCCGATCCCGCCCGGCAGGCACGGCGGCGGGAGGGCAAGCACGCGCAGCCATCGCACGCGCACGGGCCTTCCCATCAATTCTCCGCGGAGCGCAGGCCGCCGGCGCCGGCGCGAAATTCGACGTTGGCTTTGTCGGGGTCGCCCGGCCGCGGTTGGGAGCAATTCCACAGGCAGGCCCCGCAATAGACGCACTTTTCCCGGTCGAACGCCGGCACGCCGTCCGGGCCCGGGGTGATGGCTTGACCGGAGCACGCGTCGATGCAGATGCGCACACTGCATTGCTGGCACACCGCGGGATGGAGAAACACCACGTGATCGGCATAGCCGGCCGGGGCCTGCACTTTTCCGCCCACGAGCAGGGCGTCCTGGTGCGAGACCAGCAGTTTGCCGTCGTAGGGGATGGTCGGCCAGCCCATGCGATCCATCAAGGCGTCATGGAGAGAAACGCCCCGGGCAGCGCATTCCGCGCGCAGTTTGGCAATCTCGGCGGCGGGAATCCGCCCTTCGTAATACTCTTCGATCGTGGGCAGACGCTGGTGCGGGGGCAGAGGGTGGCCGTGAAGATGGAGGCGCCCGCCGGTCAGGCCGGCCAGGCCCATGCCGATCAGGCCGGTCACCACGCCGCGTTGGAAGCCATCGCGGGCGCGTTCGGCCACCCGGCCCTCCTGCTCGACCCAGCTTTCCCGGCGGCGGCGCACGTATGCCTGCTCGAGGTTTTCCCGGGTGAAGGGACGGCCCGTCTTGAGCAACTCGAGCACGCCCTCGGCGAGCAGCGCGCCCGTCGCCCACGCTTCGTCGACGCCGGAGCCCGTGAGCACGTTGGTGCTGCCCGAACCCTCGCCGATGCGGGCGTAACCGTCGCCCACGAGGCGGGGCTCGCCACGGCGGCCCGACTCCTGCAGCGTCTTCGCGCCCCACGAGCGCAGCGTGCCGCCCTCGAGGTAGCGCCAGAGGTAGGGATGCATCATCCAATGCTGCAGGTAGCGGTAGGCGGTGCGCACGGGATTATCGAACCACGACGGGACAAAGATGCCGAGCGAGGCGATGCCGCCCGGGTGCACATACATGAAGCCGAAGATTTCCGGCTCGGGATAGCCGAAGGTGTGGAAGACGGTGCCGGGCTCCAAATTCGCCTGCGGGGGCAGGTCGACGACCAGCTTCATGCCGATCGCCCAATCGTGTTGCTGATGCCCGTCGGGCAGGCCGAGGTGCTCGTCGAGCAGGCGGCCGATCGCACCCACCGGTCCGTCGCCCACCACGGTGAGGGCGGCGCGGATGTCCATGCCCGGCGTGAAGGCGCCGGCCGGGTGGCCGTGCTGGTCGACGCCCTGGTCGATCAAGCGCACACCCACCACCTTGTCGCCCTCGACGAGCGGGCCCGCGACTGGCATGGACGGCCACACCTGCACGGTGCCGGCACTCATGACCTGCGCGCCCACCCATTGCATGAACTGGCCGATCGAAAGCACGAGGCCGTTGTGCTTGCGCAGAAAGGGTGGCACCCACGGCAGATTGAGCGCGCATTGTTCGAACGGCAGCGCCCACCGGCCGGCGCGGATCACGGCGTCGGCCATGCGCAATGCGACCGAACGGCGACTCGCCCCGATCGGGTCGAGCAGGTACGCGATCTTTTCGTGCTTCACCAGCGCTGCCATCGGTATCTGCGTCGGATCGAGCTGCGGGAAACTCTTCTTGATGCTGCGCGCCGGCGTCACCACGCCGGATACCCCGAAACCAATGTCGTCCGCCCGCTCGTAGCAGATGACCTGCGGCGGCACGCCGGGCGACACCGTGCTCTCCACGACGGGCGTTCCGTCGGCCTTGACCAGGCTACGCGAGAGCTCGGTCAGGAATCCGCCCATTGCCGGCCCGAAGCCGACGCAGACGATGTCGACGGACATGCTCTGGCGATCGGTGGCGGGCGGGGAGTCAGGGGTGGTGCTCACGCAAAGAGAGGAACAGAGGTGTTCTTGGCCCACGCAAAGCCGCAGAGGCGGAAAGAGGAGGGGAAAGGTTTTGTGGAACGCTTGGCGACTTGGCGGCTTTGCGTGAGTTCATCCGGAGTTCCTATTCGGGCAGGCCGTTCGCTATGCGGCAGATTCCTTCCTTGATTAGGGGTGCTCCGAAATTGATGAGCAGGCCGAGGCGCTTGTCGGCGAGCCGGAGGTATGTCAACAACTGCTTCTTGTGAACGGGTGCGACCTGTTCGACCGACTTCAGTTCGATGATGACTTTGTCCTCGACGATCAGGTCGGCACAAAAACCTTCATCGAATTGGATGCCGTCGTACGTGATCGGCACAGATTGCTGACGCGCCACGCCCAAGCCGCGCTTTTCGAGCTCATGCGCAAGAATGACTTCGTAGACCGATTCCAGTAGTCCAGGGCCGAGATTCTTGTGGATGTGGAAAGCGGCATCGACGATGTCGCGGGCGAGTTCATTCTCTGTCAGGTTTTTCATGGTTTTTGGGGGATGTATGCAAAAATGGTTGAGAAACCTTGGCGGCTCCGCGTCTTGGCGTGAGAAAGGCATCGGAAGGGCTCGCGCAAAGGCGCAGAGCCGCAAAGGGTGGATCTCTCAGAACTCGACGACTGCATCTTTCCCGAATTCCAGACCCGCAACCTCTGCAGCGAG
>JBGOXZ010000226.1:0-5098 GCA_041479395.1 Opitutaceae bacterium | reverse complement strand
GCAGCGTTTGCGTCACCGACAATGTGGGCCGATTGAGATGCGGCAGCTACGCGGCCGCCGGGGTCTTCTTCATCACGGCCGCGAGGATGGCACCGGCGATGACATACCAAAGGATCCCGTAGATGGTGCTGATCCACGTCAACGAGTAGGGGTAGCCCTTGAACATGAGGTGCACGAAATGATACGTCGGGAAGGAGGCGAGCACGCCGAGGTAGAGCCCGCAGCAGGCGCCGCCTTTCAGGCCGCCGCCGAACACCGACCACACCTTGTCGTACACCCAGGCCAGCACGAGGACGGCGACGAAATCGCCGAGGACAAACCAGCCGACGTTCGTGTCCTGGCGGAAGATATCAGCCATTTTCGAATAGTACATGTTGGTCAGCAGCATGCCTTGAACGACGAAGTCGATGATGTTTGCGATCACACCGGCGACGATCACTGCGATCCAGAATTTGCCACTCTTCATGAGTAACTCCTTGGGTTTTGGGGTGGCGGTTGAGGACGGCGATGTCCGGGACACCTTGTTCCGGTGGTAAACGCAGGCGCCGCCGCGGACAAGAAAAAGCTGGGCGGCGTGCCCGGTCGCGCCGAACGCCCGCCGGGCTTGCAATAGAGCCCGACGTGGACGACCGATAGAGGTTTCGCATGAGCGACCAGCCGCCCATTGTCCAGTTTCGCGCCGTCAACAAGCGCTTTGGCGACGGTCCGCTGGTGTTGAACCGCATCACACTCGCCGTCGGGGAGGGCGAATTTGTGAGCCTGATCGGACCGAGCGGCTGCGGCAAATCCACCCTGCTGCGGCTCGCCTCGGCCCTGAGCCCGGTGACCTCGGGCGGGCTGGCGGTCGACGGCACGGCGCCGGAGGAGGCGCGCGAGCATCTCGCGTTCGTGTTTCAGGAGGCCACGCTGCTGCCGTGGCTGACCGCGGCGGGAAACGTGGAGTTGCCGCTGCTGCTGCGCGGGGTGGCGGCGGCGGAGCGGCGCAGCCGGGCCATGGAATTGCTCGCCCTGGTGCGGCTGCGCGAGGCGGCGGCGCGCTATCCGCGGCAGCTTTCGGGCGGCATGAAGATGCGCGTGTCCATCGCGCGGGCCCTGGCGCGGGAGCCGCGGATCCTGCTGCTCGACGAACCGTTCGCCGCGCTCGACGAGATCACGCGCAACCACCTCAACGAGGAGCTGCTGGACTGGCGGGAGAAGACGCCCTTCACGGCGCTGTTCGTGACGCACTCCGTGGCCGAGGCCGTGTTTCTATCCAACCGCATCGAGGTGATGGCGGCCAATCCGGGCCGCATCCACGCCGGCGTGCCGGTGGATTTTCCCTATCCGCGCGCGGCGGCATTGCGGGAGCAGCCGGAGTATTTCGCCAAGGTGGCCGAGGTGTCGCGCCTGTTGCACGCCGCGGAGGAGGACCGCCCGGCATGAAACGGCGCGATTGGGCCGTCTGGTTGTCGCCGGTGCTCTCGGGCGTGCTGTTCGTCGCGCTCTGGTACGCGGTCCGGGCCGCGACGGGACTGCAGAGCTGGATCCTGCCCACGCCGGAGGAGATTTTTCAGGCGGCGTGGAAGGAGCACGGGACGCTGGTGCGGGCCGCCGGCGGCACGGCGGTCGGGGCGCTGGGCGGGTTTCTGGCGGCCTCGCTGGCCGGCCTGGCCATCGCGCTGGGGCTGGGCGGCGCGCGCTGGCTGCGCGCGGGCCTCTATCCCTGGCTGCTGGTCCTGCAAATGACGCCGGTCATCGTGCTCGCGCCCATCATCGTGTTGTGGGCCGGTCCCGGCCTGCCGGGCATCGTCACGGTGACGTTTCTCATCAGTTTCTTCCCGATTGTGGTGAACACGACCCAGGGCCTGCTCTCCACCGACGCGCACCTGGTGGACCTGTTTCGAACCTACGACGCCACGCGCCTGCAAGAGTTGTGGCGGCTGCGCCTGCCTTCGGCCATGCCCTACTTCCTCGCCGGCCTGCGCATCGCGGCGACGCTGGCGCCGATCGGCGCCATTTTCGGCGAATACCTGGTGGGCAACGCGTCGGGCGGCACCGGCGGGCTCGGCTTCCTGGTCTACGTCTACAACACGCAGATCAAAATACCGGCCCTGTTTGCCACGGGGCTGATCAGCTGCTTATTGGGATTCATCTTCGTCGCCGCCGTTTCCTGGCTCAACTGGGCCGTGCTGCACCGCTGGCACGACTCCTTTGAGCGGCATGACCGCTGACCTCCATGTCGAGTCTTCTTCCGCCTGTTCGATTGGCGCTGCTGCTGCCGGCGGCGCTGCTCTTCACCGGCTGCGGGGCGAAAACGCCCGGCCCGCCGGCCGCCGGTGCGCCGATGAAAGTGCGGTTCCAGACCGACTGGTTTCCGGAGCCCGAGCACGGCGGCTACTATCAGGCGCTGGCCAAAGGCTTCTACGCGGCCGAGGGGCTGGAAGTGGAGATCGTGCCCGGCGGACCCAACTCCGGTTTTCTCACCGCGGTGGCCACCGGCCGCGCCGATCTCGGCATGAGCAACGGCGACGATGTCATCACCGCCGTGGCCCGGGGCGTGCCGGTGAAAATCGTCGCCGCCGAGATGCAGCACGATGCCCAGGGCATCCTCTTCCACACGGAGCACCCAGTCCGCACCGTAGGCGACCTCGACGGCAAGATCATCATGGCGGGCCCCGCGTCGGTCTGGGTGCAACTCGTCCAGCTGCGCTACGGCATCAAGTTCAACCTGCGCCCGCTGGCGGGCGACCTGGCGCGCTTCATGAACGACGCGACGTTCCTGCAGCAGTGCTTCGTGACGAACGAGCCGTTTTTCGCCCGGCAGCGCGGAGCGCACGCCGAGGCGATCCTCGTGGCCAGGCTTTGCCCGGACTACGACCCCTACCGCGTGATGTTTGCCGGCAACGGCTACCTGGGGCGGCATCCCGACGTGGTGCGGCGCTTCGTGCGGGCCAGCGTCAAAGGGTGGGTGGATTATCTGACCGGCGATCCGTCGCCGGCGAACGCGTTGCTCCGCAAACTCCGTCCCGATCTGCCGCCCGAATTCATGGCCTACAGCATCAAGGCGATGACGGACAACGGTCTGGTGCTCGGCGATGCCGCGCGCGGCGAGCGCATGGGACTGCTGACGCGCGAGCGCCTGCAGCGGGAGATCAACCTGCTGCGCGAGGTCGGCGTGCTCGACAAGCCCGTCACCGTGGACGACGTGGCGACACTTGAGTTCGTGCCGCCGCGGTGAATCATCGCCCCCATGAGCGTGGAAGCCCGACTGAGCGAACTTGGCCTCAAACTGCCCGCGCCACCCGCCGCCGCCGGGAGCTATGTGCCCACGGTGCGGGCGGGCGACCTGCTGTATTGCGCGGGCACGATCTGCTCCTTGAACGGGCAGATGACGCACACGGGCCAGGTGGGCGGCGACCAGACGGTGCAGACGGGTTATGAGGCGGCGCGCGTCTGCGCCCTCAACACCCTGGCCAACATTAGGGCGGCCGCCGGCAGCCTCGACGCGGTGAAACGCATCGTGTTTGTGAGCGGCTTCGTGAACGCCGTCGCCGGCTTTGCGGACAGTCCGGCCGTGATCAACGGCGCCTCCGATCTGTTCGTCCAGGTCTTCGGCGAAGCCGGCAAGCATGCCCGCGCGGCCGTGGCGGTGGCCGGGCTGCCCCGCAATGCCACCGCCGAAATCGTGGTGGTCGTGGAATTAAAGCAGTAGGCGGAGTATTCCGCCGAGGCGTCCGAACCTTGGAGGATCCGGCTATCGCCGGACCGGCGACCCGCGGGAGCGCCTCCCTCCACGCCTTCAGACCGTTTCGGCTGGAGCGCAGGCCTGCACCGGCGCCTGTTTTCATGGTTGCTTCAAGGGCGGCTTGGCCGCAAACACACTGGACTTTCATTCTCGGCATGGCGTTCAATCTCAAGAAAGTCCTTAAGACGCTGCTGTTTTCCTCAAGCCGGCCGCTCTCGATCAAAGAGATCCAGGAAACCTTCACCCGTTTTCACGAGGCGGGCGCGCTCATGGCCGGCTTGGAGTCTGGCGCGGCAGGACCGCCGGGCGGCGACGAGATCGCGGCCGGACCGGAAGCGAAGCCCGCGGCGGAAAGCGCCGCGGTGGAAGTCGCGGAGATCCCGGCCGAATCGCCGACGGATGATGAGCTCTACCGGGACCTGCCATCCCTGGTGACCATGGCGCAGATCCGCGACGCGATGAACGAGATCGCGCTCGAACTGCGTGCGGCCGACGACGTGTTCCTGCTGACCGAAGCCGCCCAGGGCTTCCGCCTCGTGACCCACCCGCGTTTTGCCCGCTGGGTGCGGGTGCTTCGCGACGAGCCGCCACCGGTGAAACTGAGCCAGTCCGCGATGGAAACCCTGGCGATCATCGCCTACCGCCAGCCGGTGACGCGGGCCGAGATCGAGCACATCCGCGGCGTTTCCGCCGACGCCGGCCTCAACCGCCTGCTCGAACGCGAGCTCATCCAGATTGTGGGCCGGGCGGATCTGCCGGGCCGCCCCATCCAATACGGCACGACGGAGGCCTTTCTCGACTTCATCGGGGTGAGATCGCTCGACGAGCTGCCCGCTTCCGACGTGCTTTCGCAACGCCAGATTGACGGATGGCTGCAAAGCGCGGTGATCCCGGCGCATCCCTCCGACCGCGAGATGGGTCTCTCCGAGGAAGGCGAGGAGCAGCTGTCGCTCGACGACGCGGCGCGCGCGGCCGCGGTGAAGCCGTTGACTCCGGCGCCGCCCGCCACGCATTCCAGTGAGGCGGAAGCAGCGCCCTCCGCCGGCGCCGCGGGCGGCGTCCCAACCCCGGCCGAACCAGCCGGATCAAGCTAACCCACCATGAATCTCGACTCTCTCCGACGGAAAATCGACCGGCTCGACGGCCGCATCGTCGAACTGCTGAACCAGCGTCTCGCCCTCGCCGCCGAGATCGGCAGGCTCAAGCGCCGCAAGGATGGCCGGATTTTCGTGGCCGAGCGCGAGGACCAGGTGCTGCGCACGGTCTGCGCCCGGAACCGGGGCCCGATGAAGGACGCGGCCCTGCGCGCGATCTACCGCGAGGTGATGTCGGCGGCCATCGCCCTCGAGAAACCGCTGCTCGTGGCCTATCTCG
>JBGOXZ010000225.1:0-5106 GCA_041479395.1 Opitutaceae bacterium | reverse complement strand
GCTTGGAGTTGGGGCGGGCGACGGTGCCGCATGCGGTCTTTGAGCGGCTGGTGGAGTTGGGGCGGGCTGAGGTGGTGGGGTGGTAGGTGGCCGCGATCATGGCGCCCCGGAGGCATCCGCGCGCCCACCACGCCGCGCCCGCTGCCCCAGGCTTGGCGATGTCGGGGTGGTGCGATAGATGGGGACGGCCTTTTTCGACCGGGGGGATTCTGGCGCGGGGTCCCCGCTGGCGGGAGTCACCCCTTCGTCTCCCGCATTATCTCAATCCACCCCGCCGTCCGCTCCCGTACCTTCACGCTGGACACGCACAGCACGTAGAGATACCGCAGTGCCGCGGCGAACCACTTGGGCAGACCCTTCGATGGCACTTGCCACCGGCCATGCTCCGCAGGGCACCACGGCGGCGAAAAGTTCGCCCAGGCTAGTCCCGGGCATGCCGCGGAGGGAGATCGAATGATTCTTGCCGAACAAAATTTCGGCGCTTAACATCCAGGGCGTTCGATCTCCCGGGCAAGCGCCTCCTTGTTTCGGCCTGCGCGGCCATGCTTCCAATGAAAACACTCCAGCTCCTCCTAACCGCAGTCATCTGCTGCTTGTTTTCTTCCGGCTGTGTCACCGGCCGCCGCGTGGTCTCCTTGACCGTCCCCAACGCCGGGGGATCGTCGCCGACCAAGGGCGAGATATTCCTTGGGTCGGTCCAAGACCGCCGGATTTTCGAAAACAAGCCCTCGCAGCCGTCCATACCCTCCGTCAACGGCGACGCCCGGAGCCTTTCCGACAAGCAGCGCGCCAGTTTCATTGGCCGACAGCGCAATGGGTTTGGCAAGGCGCTGGGCGACCTCGTGCTGCCGGATGGCGAAACCGTCACGAATACCGCGCGCCATTTGGTCGAGGAGGTACTGCGTCGCCGCGGATACACGGTCACGCCGGTGGCAACCGTCCCCAATTCGGCCAGCGTCGTGGTCGACGAGTTCTGGGCTTGGTTTACCCCGGGATTCGCCTCAGTCTCCTTTGAGGCGCGAGTGTGGTGCAGCATAACCGTCAACCAAAACGGGACCACCAAGACCTTCGCGGTGAGAGGCTATGGCAAGAACAATGGCCAGGTCGCGAGCGACGCGAACTGGCAGCTGGCCTACAGGCGGGCGTTCGAAGACTTCTTGGCCAAGCTCGACGACGAACTCGCCAACGCCGGCCTTTAGGTTTTGCGCCGCGCCCGAGGTTGCTGTTCCGCGTCGACGCGCGTCCGAGGCCTCGCGGGCGTTCCCGCATGATGGAGGGCAGCTACCATGCCGGCCCGCCAGGCAACCCACCCCGTTCGCTGCACAATCGTTTAGACTATACAAGCCGGAAAGATTCAGGTTTTTTAGTTGCCGCCATGAGCAGCAAGGAAAATCCCGGTGTGCCGGCTGGGCATCTGCTCGAAGAGATTACCTCGGGAAAGAATGGCGTTGTCACTCTTTGGAGGAGCCTCAACGGGAGAGATCACGTCTGGACCTTTGATGGCCCGATTTGCGAGGAAATCGACAAGTATGCCCGGCTCCACGGCATCGCGTTTGAAAAGGCGGCCCGCGCACTCGCCGAGGCCGCGTTCGCTTGGATGAAACGCTGAACGGCGCCATTGCGGATTCGACCGCCCATGTCGTCATCGTGCCATACCCGCTTCCGCCTGCTCGCCGACCTGCCGCTCGAGGTCGCGTTCAAGAGCATCACCTGCCGCCTAGCAGTCGCGCAGGTGCCCGTTTCTAGCATGTGGCAACTGGAGGCCCGATGGTCCCGGTGGCTACTGGCTGTGCGCATACCGAAGCAGCGAGGAAACGCTGCGGAAGGCCGTTTACGAGGAGGGGTTGGAACTGGGGCGGGTGACGGTGGCGCATGCGGTCTTTGAGCGGCTGGTGGAGTTGGGGCGGGCTGAGGTGGTGGGGTGATAGGTGGCCGCGATCATGGCGCCCCGGAGGCATCCGCGCGCCGACCACGCCGCACCCCTTGCCCCAGGTTCAACGATCATCTCTAGGCGGCGCAATAGAGGTATGGGCTTTTTGAGCCTGGGGGAAATGCGGGGGCGGGCGAAGTGAAAGAGCCGTCAAAAATCCTTTCTACAGGGGTTTTCTACAGTCACGGCCGGTTTTCGTGGAATATCCGGCAATCTTTGGAAATCCCGAATAGGGGTTTTACCTATGAAGCGAGAGCGTCGGAACGATTCGGCAGCAACCGGAAATTCCCTTCACTCCAATCAAAAGGACGCTGCTCTACCATTGAGCTATCGACCCCCAAGGCGAAGACGGACGGACTAGTTCCCCCATCCGTACAGGCAAGGACAAATTGGCGGTTTTGACCGCGGCGCGCAAGCGGTGTTTTCTCGTGGCATCGCCGGCAACCTTCGAAAGAGTAACAAGTTGGAACCGCAGGCGTCTGTAGCAGAATGGAGCAAGCTGGCGCCGTTGCCCGGGGCCTCCTTGACCCGTTCGCGAAACCTGCCATATCGCCATCACCTCACCGTCGGAGGCAAAAAATTGGGAACAATTCAGAAATACGCCCATCAGAGCAAAGTTGAACGTATGTCGACGAAAGCTCAGGAAGTCGCGTTGGATCGGCTGCTGATCGACCGGTTCAGGCAGGGCGATCAATCGGCCTTCGAGCAGATGGTCTCGCGCTACTGGGACCGCATTTATGCGATGGTCAACCAGCTCCTGCGCAATCACCAGGATGCGGAGGAGGTGACGCAGGATGCCTTCATCCGCGCCCATCGGGGCCTGGTGAATTTCCGGGGCGAATCGGCTTTCTCCACCTGGCTCTACCAGATTGCCACCAATCTTGCCCGCAATCGCTATTGGTACTGGTGGCGCCGCCGCCGGGACCAGACCATTTCCTTCGAACAACCGATGGGGGCGGGAAGTGAGACGACCCTCGCCGAAGTGTTTCCGGCCGATCTGGAGACTCCGGAGGATGCCACGGTCACGCAGGAATTCGTGAACCGTGTGGCGGAATGCATGGACAAGCTGAGCCCGAAGCACCGCGAGATTCTCGTGCTCCGCAACGTCAAGAATCTGTCCTACGAGGAGATCGCCGAGATCCTCGGGATCAGCGTGGGAACAGTCAAAAGCCGGATCGCCCGCGGCAGGGAAAGCCTGCGCGACAAAATGGGGGATGAATTCAAGTGAAAGAATCCAAGTTTATCGAGCTGCTCAATCTTTACATCGACCAGCAGATTTCGCCCGAGGAGACGGGCCTGCTCGAGGAGGAGATCCTGCGGGATGCGCGCCACCGGCGGATCTACCATCAATACTGCCAGATGCATCGCGCTTGCACGCTGGTCCTCGAGAACCTCGGCAGCCAGGCCGAGCAGGCCTCGGCCGGCGCGGAGCAGGTGGCGAGCCGGGTCGTCGATTTGGAGCCGCGTTCCCGGCGTTGGGGCTGGGGCTACTATGCCGCCGCGCTGGCGGCCGCCGCCTGCGTTGCGTTGGTCGCGGTGCAGGTGATCCAGCGCCCCCTCCGAAAACCCGCGGCGGGCAACGTTGCGGCCCTCCCGGTGGCCAACCCGACATCTCTTGCGTCGGGTCTGGCCGTTGCTGCCGCGCCCGTGCGGATGGATGCGCCGGCCTACCAGGATCGTGGTCTGCCGACCGAGGCGTTCATCGCCCGCCGCCTGTCGCTGCGTTCGCCCGGCGGCATGCCCGCCGCCACGTCCTTGTTGATCGCCCGTTCCGCGTCAGGCAGCCCGCTGCTGCAACCGCTGCCGCTGGTCAACGCCGTCGTCAACCCGCCGCGCCCGAGCATCGAGCAGTTTGTGTTTGAGCCTTCGCCCGCGCTTTCGGACAACCCGCAGATCTTCCGCGGCCGCCGGTCGACGGACAGCGAAACGGAACGCACGGCTTACCAATTCAAGCGCTGAGCGGATTTCTCCGCCGGCGTCCCTTGTCCTGTCAGGCGCGCCCGTCGGCGCGCCTTCTTTTTTCAGCCGAGCGCCTTCTTGATGAGCTGCTCGGTGGTGGCTGCCGGACCGAGGGCAATCCACGCCTGCCGGACCACCTTGTCGGCGTCCGGAGCCTTGTAGCCGAGCGCGCTGAGGGCCATCACCGCGTCGCGCTGACTATTGGAGTCGTCGTCGCCCGGGATGGGCGGGGTTTCGCCTCCCGCCGCGGCGGGCGATCGCCGCACCGACGGCACCACTCCCTTGAGTTCAATGATCAACCGCTCGGCGGTCTTCCTGCCGATCCCCGGACATTTGGCGAGCGTGGCCACGTCGCCGGCGGCGATGGCGCGCTGCAGCATGGGCAGCGAGAGGCGGCTCATGATGCTGAGGGCGACCTTGGGGCCGACGCCGGTCACTTTTTCGATCAGCAGCCGGAAGAAATCCCGCTCCTCGGCGCTGGCGAATCCGTAGAGCGCCTGGGAGTCCTCGCGATAGATCACCAGCGTATGCAGCTTCACGGTGCCGCCGGGCGCCGGAAGTCTTTCCGCCGTTGTCACCGGCACGTTGACCTCGTAGCCCAGGCCGTTGACCTCCACGACCGCCACGAGCGGCGAAGCCGCGGCCAGCGTCCCTTGAATGCTGGTGATCATGGCGCTCAACCCCGCAGACCGAGGACGTCCTGCATGTCATAGACGCCGGGTGGCCGGGCGACGACCCATTGCGCGGCGAGCAGCGCGCCGCGCGCAAAGATCGCGCGATCGGACGCCTTGTGGGCAAGCTCCAGCCGTTCGCCCGGAGCGGCGAAGATCACGGTGTGGTCGCCGACGACATCGCCGCCGCGCAGCGAGTGAACGCCCACTTCGTCCGGCGAGCGTTCCGCCGCGAGACCTTTCCGGCCATGGCGGAGCGCCGCGGCCGTGAGTTTGCGCTCCTGCAGAATGATTTCGAGGAGGCGCGCCGCGGTGCCGCTCGGCGCATCCTTCTTGTAGCGATGGTGCATCTCCACCAACTCTGCATCGTAGTTGGCGTCCAGCACATGGGCCGCCTGCTGCGTCAGGTGAAACAGCAGGTTGACGCCGACGGAGAAGTTGCTCGCCCAGACGCACGGCACCCGGGCGGCGAGGGGAAGCAGACGTTTCTTTTCGGTGGGCGAATGGCCGGTGGTGCCGATGACGACGGGCTTGCGGCGGTCGACG
>JBGOXZ010000224.1:0-5175 GCA_041479395.1 Opitutaceae bacterium | reverse complement strand
GTCCGTGGTGTCTGACGCGGTTCGATGACACGTCCTAAACTTAACTAAGTATTACTAGGGCGTGTCTTCAAACCCGGATTGTCATTCTGAACGAAGTGAAGAATCCAGTTGGACCTCGCCCGAACCCGCTGCGGCAGCTTGCTGGATGCTTCGCTGCGCTCAGCATGACAATTCCCGGGATTATGGGGTTTGAAGACACGCACTGGATGGTTGCGGCCAAGAACTCCTGCTTCGCCGCGGTCGGCTCTATCGCCAATCTGCCGGGCCATCGACGGCCGCAGCCGATTCTTGCTCTGATCCTGCTATTTCGCGGCGTGTTTGCGTTGCGTTGGGAAGACGGGGCGCAGGGCGAGGCTGAGTTTGTCCTGCAACGCCTGCAGTTCGCGGTAGCCGGCGACATTGGCCTCGTTCGGCACACAGCGGCTCGATTCGTCCAGGGCCACGACCGCGTCGGTGAAGTCGGTGAGTTTCGCCTTTTCGCCATCGAGCAAGGCGGTGCACCACGCGGCCTGGAGGGCGCCGCCCAACGCCGCGCCCTCATCCTGGACCATCGCGACCACCGGCACCCCGAAGATGTCGGCCATAATCTGGCGCCAAACCGGCGACTTGGCGCCGCCACCGGTCAGGCGGATTTCCCTCGCCCGCGCGCCGAGGGCGGCGAGGCGCCGCAGGCCATAATTCATGCCCATGGTGGCGCCTTCCATCGCGGCCCGGGCAAGATGGCCGGCTTTGAACGTCTGACTGTTGAGGCCGAGGAACACGCCCGAACCCTCGGGCACGTTGGGGGTGCGCTCGCCCTCGAGATACGGCAGCAGCACAAGACCGCCTGCTCCGGCCGGCGTGGCGGCCACGGCGGCATCGAGGGCCGCGTGATCATAGCCGAAGAGCGCCCGCACCTGCTCGGTCACCGTCGTAACGTTCATCGTGCACAGCAACGGCAGCCAGCCGCCGGTGGATGAACAAAACGCCGCGATCTCGCCCTCGGGGTCGACGACCGGCTTCTTCGCAAACGCATAGATGGTGCCGCTGGTGCCAAAACTGGCCGTGACAATGCCGGGCGCAACGTTGCCCGTGCCAATGGCGCCCATCATGTTGTCGCCGCCGCCCGCGCTCACGATGACGTCAGCCGAGAGCCCGTACTTCTGCGCGATTTCCGGGCGCAGCATCCCGGCGGCCTCGTGCGACTCCGAGAGCGGCGGCAGCCAGTCAGCGAGACTGCCATCGATGGCGGCGATGGCATCGCGGGACCAGCCGCGCTGGCGCACGTCCATCAGGGCGGTGCCGGACGCGTCGCCATATTCCATGAAATAATTCCCGGTGAGGTAATAGTTGAGGTAGTCGTGCGGCAGCAGGACGTGCCGCAGCCGCTGGTAGTTCTCCGGCTCATGATTCTTGAGCCAGAGAATCTTCGGCGCGGTGAAGCCCGGCAGGAACAGCAGGCCGACCTTCCAGATGACGTCCTTCGGTCCACCGAGTCGTTCCGTGAGCTGGGCACACTCGGCCACCGTGCTCGTGTCGCACCAGAGCTTGGCCGCGCGGATCACCTCGCCTTTCTCGTCGAGCGGCACGAATCCGTGCTGCTGGCCGGAGATGCCGATGCCGCGCACGCGGGAACGATCGACCTTGGCGGCCACCGCGAGGATCACGGTGTCGAGCGCCCAGGTCCAATCCCGCGGGTGCTGCTCAATGTGGCCGACGGGCAGGCCCTCGATCAGCGTATGCGGCGCGCGGGCTTCCGCGACCACCTTCTTCTGGTTGAGGTCCAACACGACCGCCTTGGTGCTTTGCGTGCCGGAGTCGATGCCGATGTAGAGGGACATGGGGGGATAAGTCTGAGGTCGAGAGTCGAAAGTCGAATCCGCGGAACGGCAAACCAGAAAATCGCCAGCGAACAGTCTTTTGTGACTCCATCGCCAGCGAATTCAAAACCAAAAACGCGGGATCGCACCCGGCGGGCGCCAGAACTCCTTGAGCGCGGCCCGGTCGACACCGACCATCGCGAGCGCAAAGCCAGCCCGCACCGCCACGGGACCGGGCGATTTCGCGCGGCGCATTGGCAACCGGATTTGGCACGTTCGGTTGCGGTACACGCCGCGCTCGATATGATCTGAGCCCACGATGAATCCCGGACGCCTGCATTTCCTGATGGCCATGTTCGCCGCTTGCAGCAGCCTTGGACCCATGGCCCTGGCGCAAACCCCCACCCCGCCGAAACCGCTGCTCGCTTCCGGCGTGTTCGATTGGAGCAAACTCGAAGCCAAGCCGACCAAGGTCGGCGCCCGACGCGATGTCTTCGACGCCCCGACCGCCACGCTCGGCGCCCTGGAATGCCATGTCACGACGGTGAACCCCGGCGAAGCCCCGCACGCCGCGCACCGGCATCCCGACGAGGAACTGCTCTTTGTCAAGGAGGGCACCGTCGAGGTGACGCTCAACGGCGTCACCCAGCAGGCGGGTCCCGGCGCGGTGGTGTTCTTCGCCTCCAACGACGTGCACGGCCTGCGCAACGCCGGCGGCGCGCCGGCCACCTACTACGTCCTGCGCATCGTCCCGCACGACCTACCCCGCCCGGCTGCCGCGCAGTGAGCTATCCCAGCCGACCAAAGGTTGCGCGGGTATCCACTTCGCTTCACATGCGCTTGATCATCTCGGAGGCAAACTCCGAGCAACGAATTTCCGTCGATCCGGGAATGAGGCGGGCGAGATCATAGGTGACCTGCTTGGATGCGATGGTGGCCTCGAGGCTTTGCACGATCAAATCGGCCGCCTCGGCCCAGCCCAGGTAGCGCAGCATCATCTCGCCGGATAGGATGATCGATCCCGGGTTGACCTTGTCCTGGTTCGCGTACTTCGGCGCCGTGCCGTGCGTCGCCTCAAACACGGCGTGCCCCGTGACATAGTTGATGTTGCCGCCGGGCGCGATGCCGATGCCGCCCACCTGCGCCGCCAGCGCGTCCGAAATGTAATCGCCGTTGAGGTTCAGCGTGGCGATGACATCGTACTCCGCCGGCCGGGTGAGGATCTGTTGGAGGAACGCGTCGGCGATCACGTCCTTGATCACCAGGCCCGCCCCGGGCTTTCCGTCGGGGATGCGGCACCAAGGGCCGCCGTCCACCTCCACCGCGCCGAAGAACTGCTTCGCCACGCGGTAGCCCCAGTCGCGGAAGCCGCCCTCGGTGAACTTCATGATGTTGCCCTTGTGCACGAGCGTCACGCTCCTGCGCTTGTGCTGGACGGCATAGCTGATCGCACTGTGCACGAGGCGCTCGGTCCCCAGGTAGCTCACGGGCTTGATGCCGAGGCCGACCTCGAGGCCCACCTCCCGAGGTGGCGCGCCGATGGCTTCGAGCGCCTTCTGCCACGCCTGCGCCCGCGCCACGGAGCCGAACCGGACCTTGGCGAATCCCTTGGGAAACTCCTGCGCCAGGAACTCCAGCACCCGGGCCGCCTCGGGCGTGCCGGCGGCGAATTCGATGCCGGCGTAGATGTCCTCGGTGTTTTCGCGGAAAATGACCATGTCGACCAGGTCGGGCCGTTTCACGGGCGTCTCCATGCCCTTGAAATAGCGCACGGGCCGGAGGCAGACAAAGAGATCCAGCTCCTGGCGCAGCGCGACGTTGAGCGAGCGGATGCCGCCGCCGACCGGCGTCGTCAGCGGCCCCTTGATGCCGACGAGATACTCGCGAAACGCCGCCAGCGTGTCGTCAGGCATCCAGCTCTGAAAACGTTGAAACGCCTTTTCACCGGCATAGACCTCGAACCAGGAAATCCGCCGCCGCCCCTGGTAGGCTTTTCCCACCGCGGCGTCGAAGACGCGCACGGCCGCACGCCAGATGTCGGGGCCCGTGCCATCGCCCTCGATGAAGGGCAGCACGGGGTTGTCGGGAACTTGCAGCCGGCCGCCGGCAGCCGTGATCTTGGCGCCGGCGGGTGGAGTCACAGAGGTGAAGGACATGCAGGAGGGGGTGCGAGGATGACGGTGGCGGCGGACGAAAGCGGTGGGGAAAACGGGGATTCCGCGCGGCCCTCACAGGCCGGCGCAGAAATTCGCCAGGCGGGCCACGCCCTTGGCGATGGTTTCGTCGCTGGTGGCATAGCTGAGGCGCAGGAATCCCTCGGCGCCGAACGCACTGCCCGGCACGGCGGCGACCTTCTCTTTCTCCAGCAGGCGGGCGCAGAATTCCTGCGAGCCAACGCCGAAGCTGGAAACATTGGGGAAGAGGTAGAAGGCGCCCTGGGCGAGCAGGCAGGAAACGCCCGGGATCCGGTTGAGCCCGGCGTGCAGGTATTTCCGGCGGCGGTCGAAGGCCGCCATCATCACCGCCAATGAGGCCCGGGACTTGTCCTTCTCCCGCAGCGCGGCGAGCGCGCCGTACTGCGCAAACGTGGTGGCGTTCGAGCACATCTGGCTCTGCAGCTCGATACACGCTTTCGCAATCGGCGCCGGCGCGACGAGCGTGCCGAGCCGCCAGCCGGTCATCGAATACGGTTTGCTGAAGCCCGAAACGACGATGGTCCGCGCCTCGGCCTCCGCGCTAAAGGTGGCCGGACAGTGGTGCTGCACGCCGTCGTAGGTGAGATATTCGTAGATCTCATCCGACATGAGATAGAGGTTGTGCTTGAGCACGACGGCGACGAGCGCCTCGAGCTCGGCGCGCGTGTAGACGGCACCGGTCGGATTCGAAGGGGAATTGAGGATGAGCAGCCGGGTTTTCGGCGTGATGGCGGCTTCGAGCTGGGCGGGCGCGACTTTGAAGCCGGTCGAATCGTCGGCGAGGACGAACCTGGGCGTGGCGCCGGCGAGTTTCACCATCTCCGGATAGCTCACCCAGTACGGCGCCGGGATGATCGCCTCGTCGCCCGGGCTGCAGGTCGCCAAGACGGCGAGATAACAGGAGAACTTTCCGCCCGGGCTCACCACCACCTGGCCGGGCGCGACCTTGAGATCATAGTCGGCGCCGTAGCGCTCCGCGATCGCGGCGCGCAGCTCATCGATGCCGGCCACCGGCACGTACTTGGTTTTCCCGGCCTTCAGCGCGGCGACGCACGCGTCCTTGATGAAGTCCGGCGTGTCGAAATCCGGCTCGCCCGCGCCGAAGCCGCAGACGTCCTCCCCGGCGGCTTTCAGCGCCTTGGCCTTCGCATCGACGGCGAGCGTCGGGGATGGAGAGATGT
>JBGOXZ010000223.1:0-5190 GCA_041479395.1 Opitutaceae bacterium | reverse complement strand
CGGGCGCCGGTGGCGTCGTGGATCGCGTTGGCGATCAGCGCGCCCATCACGACGATCGCGGGCTCGCCGCCGCCCTGCGGCGGCATGTCGTTGGCCTCGAGGATCACGGTCTCGATCTTCGGCACCCAGGAAAAGCGCGGGAGCGGATAGGTGTCGAAATTCGTGTCCAGGATCTTTCCGCCCTTGAAGTGCACCTCCTCGGCGAGGGCGTAACCGAGGCCCATCGTGATGCAGCCTTCCATTTGGATCGTCGCGCCCGCGGGATTGACGACCAATCCCATTTCCTGGGCGCAGACCACGCGTTTGACTTGCACCGTTCCTTTCGCCGGGTCGATCGCGACTTCGGCGATCGCCGCCACGTAGGTCCCGGCGTCGATCCCGCACGCCACGCCGTACCCGCGCTTGCTGGGCGCCTTGGCCGGAGTCCAGCCGAAGCGTTCGGCGGCGGCCTTCAGGACCGGAATCATGCGAGGATCGCTCAGATGCCGCAGGCGGAATTCCACCGAATCCGCGCCGGCGGCCGCGGCCATGAGATCGATCTGCGACTCGCGCGCAAAGGTATTGGTGTTGTTGCCCGGTGCGCGCCAGGCGCCGGTGCCGAAGGGATGCGAGCCCGGCGGTCCCTGCCAGCCGGAGCCGTGCGCCGCGGTGCGATGGTGCGGGATGGTGTAGAAATGCTGCGCCCCGCGGTCCCCCGCATAGAACACTTCATAATCCCAGAAGGTCATCTTCCCGGTCGCGTCGATCCCCGAGTTGATTTTCACGATGGCGGCCGGCCGGAACGTGTCGTGGAAGAACTCTTCTTCGCGGCTCCACATCACCTGCACGGGTTTGCCCGCGGCCTTGGCCAGCCGCGCGGCCTCGATCGTCTGCAGGTTGAAAGTCTTGCCGCCGAATCCTCCGCCGACGAACGGGGTGATCACGCGGACGTTTTCCGCGGGAAACCCGAGCGCCCGGGCAATCTGATCCCGCGCGCCGAAGGGATTCTGGGTCGAAGCCCACACCGTCGCCTTGTCCCCCTCAACGTGGGCCAGCGCCGTGTGCGTTTCCATGGCCGCGTGGGCCACGTAGCTGTTCAGGTAGGTCGTTTCAAACTGGCGGGCGGAGAGTTGCTTGCCCGTCTCGAGGTTCCCGCCTTGGCTCACGACACTGGCACCGGGGGCGACCCGGAGAAGATGGTCGAAGATCGTCTGGTCATCCACGTCGGCCGGCGGGACGTCGAACTCGGCCTTGATCTTGCCCAACGCGGCTTCGGCCACGTCCGGCAACTCGTGGAGAACGGCCATCAGATCGCCGTCCTGCACGACCTGGACGCCTGGGATCTCTCGGGCGGCGGTCGTGTCCGCGCTCTTCAATTTGGCGCCGTGCGCCGGCGGGCGGAGGATTTTGGCGTAGAGCATGCCGGGCAGGCGGACGTCACCGGTATATTGGGCCTTGCCGGTGACCTTGTCCCGGGCGTCGCGGCGCAGCAGCGGCTTGCCCGCGATCTTGAATTGAGCGACGTCCTTCAGGGACGGCCGAACGGTGAGGTGGCGTTCGATCTTCTGTCCCTTGGTCAACTGGCCGTAAGTGATCCGGCGCTCGTGGTTCTGCTGGTCAAAGATCACGCCGTCCTGCGCCATGAGTTGCGCAACGGGAACCTGGAGCGAGTCGGCCGCGAGTTCGAGCAGCACTCCCTTGGCCTCGGTTGCCGCCGCGCGCAGCGCCGGGCCGAACGCGCGGGTCGTCAGCGATCCGAAGGTGCCGGCGTCCCACGGACACAGGTCGGTGTCGCCCATGATGATGTCGACGGAATCCAATGGGACCTCGAGGTCCTCGGCCAGCATCTGGGGCAAGGAGGTGATGGGACCCTGGCCCATCTCGATCTTGCCGGTGAAGCAGGTCACGCGACCGTCCCCGCCGATTCGCAGGAAGGCGTTGAAGTCGGTCGGCAATCCCGGCCGGGGGACGACGGGCGTGCGGACATCGTGCGTGGATTCCTGGGCGAGCAGCAGATCTCCGAAGGTCACGAAGACAACGATGCCGCCGCCGAAGCGCTTGAGGAAATCGCGGCGGCTCTGGAACGAGGGTGCCGCGACACTGGGACCGCCTTGAAAATCCAGCGCCAGGAAGTCGATCGGCTTCATTTCAGCGCCCTCCCTTCATGGCCGCGGCGGCGGATTGAATGGCGTCGACGATGCGCGGATGGGCGCCACAACGGCAGAAGCTGTCCTCCATGCCGCGGATGATCTGCTCGTGGGACGGCTGCGGGTTGGAGCGCAGCAGTCCGAAGGCGGTGAGGATCATGCCGGGCGTGCAGAAGCCGCACTGCAGGGCGTCGTGCTCCATGAACGCCTGCTGCAGCGGATGCAGCTGGCCGTTCTTCGCCAGGCCCTCGATCGTGGTCACGTCCTTGCCCTCGACATCCTTGACCGTCAGCGAGCAGGAGCGCATCGCCCGCTGATCGACGAGCACCGTGCAGCAGCCGCAGTAGCCCTCGCCGCAACCGAATTTGGTGCCGGTCAGTGCCAGGTCGGTTCGCAGGACCCAGAGCAGCGGGCGGCTCTTGTCCACAGTCACGTGGACGGGTTGGTCGTTGAGTCGGAAGGAAATCGTGTCGGACATGTCGACCTCCTGTCTCAGAAATGCCGTTTTCGTTTCGGGTGACCAGGCAACTGCCAATGCATCACGTACATCTGGTACGTTACGCAACGAGGGTTGCGGCCCAAGTCAATTCTGCGGCCGGGTTTCGAGGAGCCCGTCAGAACGCCTTGATCAGATCGAGCATCGCCCGATCCAGCTCGTGTCCCCAGTCATCCCCGCGGCGAACTCGGCCGCGGTCATTGGTCCAGCATGGCGTCGCGTCGGGCCTTGAATTCGCTGCCGGGCTTCCACGCGGGGCGCGTGGCGGCATTGGCCACGTCAAGGCCGATGGCAAAAAGCAGCTGCGCATCCAGGGCGCCGCCCTCAAACGTGAAGTCGGGTTTGAGGTTGTCGCTGGGCTTGTGGTAATCGTTGGCGATGTATTCGTCGAGGCGTTGGAGGCCCCATCCAGCGGGGCGGCCGATGAAATCGATGCCGCTGCCGGTGTCGAGCGCGGGCACGCCCGCCTTGGCGAACTCGAAGTGGTCGGAGCGGTAGTAGGAGCCGTGCTCGGGTTTGGGATCGGCGGCGACGCGCCGCCCCTGCGCCGCGGCGTGCGTTCGCAGCAGGTCGACGAGCGTGGAATTGTCGTCGCCGGTGAGCGTGACGTCGCGGGTGGGGCCGTAGGGATTGAGCCCGTCCTTGTTGATGACGGCGAGGGTGCGGGCGAGGGGATAGAGGGGATGCGACGCGTAATAACGCGCGCCGAGCAGCCCCTTTTCCTCCAGGGTAGTGAAGAGGAAAAGAATGCTACGCTTCGGCGCCTCGGGCAGCGCGCGGTACGCCCGGGCGATGGCCAGCAGGCCGCCGACGGCGGAGGCGTTGTCGCGTGCGCCGTGAAAGATCTGATCGCCCGCCCGCCTGGGATCGCGGCCGAGGTGATCCCAGTGCGCGGAATAGATGACCAGTTCATTCCTCAGCTGCGGATCGGCGCCGTCGATCCGGGCGACGACGTTGCGCGTGGTGATGTCGCGCAACCGGTTTTTGATGGTGATGTCGGCCCGCGCCCCGAGCGGAATCGGACGGAAATCGCGGCGCAGCGCGGCCTGTTTCAGCGCGGTGAAATCGCGGCCCGCGGCCTTGGCCAGCTCCTCGGCCCGTTCGAGGGTGATACAGGACTCGACGGAGACGAGATCGGCATTGCGCTGCGCGGAGACGAGGCTGCACGATTCGCCGCCCCAGGAACCAGTGACGACGCCCCAGGGATACGAGGCGGGGCCGGTTTCGTGGACGATGATCGCGGCGGCGGCGCCCTTGAGGGCGGCAATCTCGTACTTGTAGGTCCAGCGGCCGTAGTAGGTCATGGTCTTGCCCCGGAACATGGACTCATCGAGCTTCGCGGGATTCGCCGGATCGGGAATCG
Organism: Opitutaceae bacterium; assembly: GCA_041479395.1. Lineage (GTDB taxonomy): Bacteria > Verrucomicrobiota > Verrucomicrobiia > Opitutales > Opitutaceae > Fen-1467. Next base: position 1,205 of record JBGOXZ010000223.1, on the reverse strand, counting down.
GCGGGTCGCCGATCAGCATGAGGATGGTTTTGCCATGGACATCGACGTCCTTGTAGTCGTCCCAGCCGTATTCCGGCGCGACGATGCCGTAGCCGACGAAGACGATCCCGGAATCTTTCACGGTGACCTCGGTCTGGAGCCGATGGCTGCTGGCGACAAAATCGCTGACGGGCGTGAGATCGATTTTGCGATCACCCACGGCGAAGGCCAGGGCCGGGGTGGCGGTGAAGCCGGTCACGGGGACGTTCTGGACATAGGTGCCGTCGGGGTTGCCCGGGCGGAGGCCGAGTTGCTTGAGCTCGGCGATCAGATACGCGACGGTTTTGTCCTCGCCGGCGGTGCCCGGCCCGCGGCCCTCGAAATCGTCGGAGGCCAGGACGCGCGCGTGGCGGAAAATCTCCTCAGGGGTGATGGCCGCAGCGCCCGCGGGTTGGATCTCAGCGGCGGCCACACCCAGGGGCGAAAGGGCGAATCCGAGCAGCGGGAGCAGGTGTTTTCGCATGCGGGAGGCTAGAGGGCGATGGCCGCGAAGTGGAAGAATGAAAATGGAGGCCGCGGGTCGCGCCGCGAAAGAAACCCAGGTCGACGAACGGCGGTGGACGACGGGCGACCGGCCATGGAGGGGAGAGCGGCGTGCGGGTGCAATTCGCTGGCGCGGCGGCAGGCGGGCGGCTAGAAAAACCGCCTCCTTGACGACACTCTATCTCATCCGCCACGCGCAGAGCCTGCCCCATCCCGATCAGGCGGAACCCGACTGGCCGCTTTCGGCGCTGGGCGAGGACCAGGCGCGCGGACTCGTGGCCGTGCTGCAACCGCTCGGCATCCGTCGCTTGTATTGCAGTCCCTACCGACGCTGCCGCGACACCCTCGCGCCCTTCGCAGAGGCGGCCGGCCTCGACGTTGCCCTCGAAGAGGGTCTGCGCGAGCGGCGGATCGCCGCCGTCTGGATGAGTGACTTCCGCGACGTGTGGCGTCGTTCCTGGGAGGATTTCGCGTATGCCTTGGAGGGCGGCGAATCCTCGTGGACCTGCCGCGGACGCATCGCCGGCGCGGTCGAGGCGATCGTGGCGCGGCATGCGGGGGAAACGATCGGCCTCGGCTCGCACGGCAACGCGATCGGCCTCTTCATAAACTACGTCGATCCGGCGTTCGGCCTCCACGAGGCGACCCACATCCGCACGCCCGAGATCACCAAGGTGGTGCAT
>JBGOXZ010000222.1:0-5195 GCA_041479395.1 Opitutaceae bacterium | reverse complement strand
CGGTTTCAACAAAGCGGCGGCGGTGGTCGGTGTCGGCCACGGCCTGCGCCGGACCTTTGGCGTAGTAGAGCGGGTTGCCGCGATCGCAGGTCACGTCGAAGAACCCGGCAGGCTCGATCTTCGCGCCCGCTGGCCGCACCAGCACGGCGCCTGTGTCGTCCTGCAGGTAAAAGTCGGTCATCTCTCCGCTGTCCGCCACGGTGGTCCAGCCGCTCTCGTGGCGGGTGCGGGTCTGGGTCTTGCCGTCTTTGTCGGTGTAAGTCTCGGTGACGCTGCGCGACCAGTGCTCGTCGACCCGATAGCGATAGTGCACGCAGCGCCGGCCGCTGAGGAACGCGGTGAGCGGCGCCTCCGCCTCGGCGGTGCCCTTCACCTCCACGAGGCCGATGAAGACGCCCTGCGTCTTGGCCGTGGGCAGGTCGTCGATCAGGCGGCGCTTCCGCCGCAGGCGCAGGCTGCCCCAGAGGAAGAGCAGACCGAGAGCCAGGCCGGCCGGAGGCGCGTACGCGATGACCGCGTTCATCGGTGCCGTTGTGACCGGAACGCGGGCGGCTGCCAAGCCCGCGTTCGCCGGCGGCAGTAGTTGGGTCAATTGCCTTGTCATCGCGAGCCCGACGCAGCCGGGCGTGGCGATCCAACCCCCGACCTGTCGGGGTCCAGATGGATGTCATGCTGTCGGCCTGCGGCCTCGGAAGCTTCGTCGTCCTGCAAATACGCGACTCCTCGCAATGATAACCTGTACCACTACCCGATCGGAGCCGGGCTTGACCGGAATGGAGCGGAGGGGTAGAGGGCGACGTTGACAGGTTACGGACGCGGCGCCGCGGCCGGCGCAGCCCTCCGCGGCACAACCAAGGAGATAGTCATGAAAGTGAACATTGGAACCGTTGATCGCGTGGTAAGGGTGATTGTCGGCCTCGCCATCATCGGCGTGGGGATATATTTCCGAAGCTGGTGGGGCCTGATCGGCCTGGCGCCGCTGCTGACGGCGGCGGTGCGTTTCTGCCCGGCCTACGTGCTGTTCGGCATGAACACCTGCAAGACCGGGGCGCCGCAGCCACCGGTGCCGCCAGGCGGCCCGAAACCGGCCTGAGGTTTCCCGTCACGCCGCCGGTACCAGGCGGATGCTCTCGACCGCGACGCGCTCGACGGGCTGGCTGCGCTCGCCGCCGCTCCCGGTGCACGGCAAGCCGGCGATGCGGTCGAGCACGTCGAGACCCTTCACGACCTCGCCAAACGCGGTGTACTGCTTGTCGAGGAAACGCGCGTCGCCATGGCAGATGAAGAACTGGCTGCCCGCCGAGTCGGGATGCGCCGGCGAGCGAGCCATCGAAAGGACGCCGCGCACGTGTGGTTTGGGATTGAACTCGGCCTTGATTTTCCAGCCCGGGCCGCCGGTGCCGGCGATGCCGGTGGCACCGACCTTCGTGTTGGGGCAGCCGCCCTGGATCATGAAGCCCTTGATGATTCGATGAAAGGCGGTGCCATCATAGAAGCCTTCGCTGACGAGCTTCTTGAAGTTCTCGACAGTCTTGGGTGCGACGTCGGGCCAGAAGGCTACGGTCATCTCGCCGTAGGTCGTCGTGATGACGGCGTGTTCAGCAGGCGTGGAAGCAGTGCTCATGAAGGCGCAGCAAGACGCCGGCCATGGCAGCGGGCAAGAAACAAAGCATCAGCAGAATGTAGGTCGGGCTTCATAAACCCCGACCTACAAGGTGAGTGTGATACCGTTCCACCGCGCGTCAGGCCAGCTCGGCGTCGATCCGCTCGCAGAAACAATGCAGGAGAAACAGGTGAGCCTCCTGAGCGGTGCGGCCGCTCGAGCCGGGGATGATCAGTTCGCAGGTGGCGAGGCCCTTCGCCTTGCCGCCGCCGCGGCCGAGGAAGGTGAGACTGTCGAGTTTCAGCCGTCTCGCCGTTTCGAGCGCGCGCAGAATGTTGGGCGAGTTGCCGCTCGAGGTGAACACGACCACGAGGTCGCCGGGCTCGGCGAGCCCCTCGATCTGGCGCGCAAAGACGTCCTCGAACTTGAAATCGTTGCCGATGCAGGACAGCAGGGTGCCGTCGGCGGTCAGCGCGACGGCGGGCAGGGGACGGCGCGTCTTGAAATAGCGGCCGGCGAGCTCGGTGGCAAAATGCTGCGCCTCGGCCGCGCTGCCGCCGTTGCCGCAAAGGAGCAGCTTCCGGCCGGCCTGCAGCGTGCGGAGGACCATATCGCCGGCTTGGTCGATCTGCGGGCGGATGGCCGGCAGCGCCTCCAACGTGTGCACGGTCTCCTGCAGGCAGGCGTCGAAATTCATGCGCATGGCATAGTGTAGGAGCGACCTTGGTCGCGATACAAAAAATTGCCGCAAGCGTGGCCGCATCTCGCGTCACACATGACCGCCGCTGGCGGAGAAAGGAGAAGGACGGCGCCGAGGCCGTCCCTCCAACCCGCAGGTATTCTAGAGGGCCCGGCTCCGCCCGGGCCGGAGAAGGACGGCGCGGAGGCCGTCCCTCCAACCCGCAGGTATTCTGGAGGGCCCGGCTCCGCCCGGGCCTATTCAATCGTGCCAGCGGAGGACATGCATTTCGCCTTGGTACGGCCAATCTTCCGGATCGATCACCAAGCCCGCCCGCATGGGATTGTGCCGGACGTATTCCCATTTCGCAGCGTAGCTCTCCCCAGCTCGCAATTGAGTGTCCCAAGAATCACGTTGCCAGAGACGGCCGATCCGGGGGCCGGGCCACGTTGCCGCCGCGCGCGATTTCCAAAACATTATCCAATTTGCCAGCGATGAAAGCGGCCATGATCCCGGCGCGCAAAAAAGATGGAGATGATCAGGCATCAGTACATAACGGCCGACGAGCCAGGCGGGTGCGGATTCCCAGACCTTGCGCAGATGGTCATTGGCCTCCGGGCAGGCGAGCAATGATCGTCGGCTCCAGGTGCAAACCGTGACGAAAACGATGATCGCCCGATTGTGCGATTTCAGCGGAAGAAAATGCGCCGGGTGTTTCCGATCAACGTGGTTTTCCATTTTGGTGGCAATAAACAGTATAACCGAGCCTGGGCGGCAATCATGAAGCTGCCGTTGATGGTGCGGCTGGAAATGAGGACGGCACGGAGGCCGTCCCTCCAACCCAGAGGTGTCTGGAGGGCCCGGCTCCGCCCGGGCCGGAGAAGGACGGCGCGGAGGCCGTCCCTCCATAGATCAAGGCTTTGGGGCGACGGTCTTGATGGCCGTTCTGTGTCCTCTGCTTGCCTCGGGGACTCCCGTGTTGGAAGGTTGCCCCGTGCCGTACTTCGATCACAACGCCACGACGCCGCTCTCGTCCCGCGCCCGCGAGGCGTGGCTGCGTGCGGCCGACGAGGCGTGGCAGAATCCGTCGAGCCCCTATCGCGACGCGGCGCGGGTGCGGGTCCGGCTCGAGCAGGCGCGGGAGCAGCTGACGCAGCTGCTCGGCTGCACGGCGGACCGGGTGGTCTTCAATTCCGGTGCGACCGAGGGGGCCAACGCCGTGTTCGCCCACTGGGCCCGCACGCTGCCGCCGGATCGCACGGTGGCCGTCAATCCGACGGAACATCCCTGCGTGCTCGAGGCGGCGCGGCACCATCTCCCGCCGGAGAGGCTTGTCTGGCTTGAGGTCGATGCCGATGGCGTGGTGAGACGGGAGCATCTCGAGGCGCTGCTGGCCGCGGGTGCGGTCAGCGCGGTGTCAGTCATGGCCGCCAACAACGAGACCGGCGTGCTCCAGCCCTGGCGCGAGATCGCCGCACTCTGCCGGCGCCAGCGGGTGGCGTATCTGTGCGACGCCTCGCAATGGTTCGGCAAGCTGCCGGCGTCGGGATTGGGCGAGGCCGGCTGGATCATCGCCACCGCGCACAAGTTCGGCGGACCGAAGGGCGCGGGTTTCCTCATTCTCCCGCCGCAGGCGGAGGGATTCCGCTCGCAACGGGGCGGCGAACAAGAACGCGGTCATCGCGGCGGCACGGAAAATTACCCGGCCATCGCCGCCATGGTTGCCGCGCTGAGCGAAGTCGAGATCGCCAAGGTGCTGTTGGAATCCGAGCGGCTGCGCTGGCGGGATGCCTTCATTGCGGAGTTGCGCGTCCAGTTGCCCGGCGGGCGGCTTGTCGGCGCCGGCGCGGAACGGCTCTGGAACACCGTGTCGCATCTCCTGCCGCAGGGCGAAAACCACCGCTGGGCGACGAAGCTCGACAAGCGCGGCTTCCAGGTTTCGACCGGTTCGGCTTGCGCCACCGGCAAGGAGGGGCCGTCCCACGTCCTCGCGGCGATCGGCCTGGCGGCCGACGAGGCAAAGCGTGTCATCCGTATCAGCTCCGGTTGGGAAACGACCGAGGAGGAATGGCGCGGCCTCACGGCCGCGTTGACCGAGGTGGCCGACGAGTTGAGGCGCGACGCCGACAACGTCGTCACAGCCTGATCTTCCCGCCGGGATTGGATAGAGTGAAAACCTGATGGCCGCAGGAGGCACAGAAGGCACATGAGGAATCGATCGGTTTGGACGATTCGGATCTTCGCAATGGTCCTTCCTGTATTTTTTGCGCCTGATGTGGCCATTCGTTCTGGTTGCTTTGATTGTGGCTGCCCCCCTAGGTGAAGCCATGTCCAGTCACACCCGCGCATGAAAGCCCTTTCCGACTACAGCCTGGCTGAACTCCAGCAGCAGATTGCGGCATGGGGATTCAAGGCTTTGCATGCAAAGGCGCTGCTGCGGAATTACTATACCCGGGCGGGCGTGGTGGAATGGTCAGAGTTGAAAACGCCGCGCGGATTGCAGGACCGTCTTGAGAGGGAGATCGTCATGATGGCATCCGCGCTGGCGGCGCGGCAGGTCGCCGGGGACGGAACGGTCAAGCTGCTGCTGAAACTCGCCGATGGGCGGACGGTCGAGGCGGTGGTCATGCCGGCTTATCAGGAAGACCGCGTAGCCGGATGCCTCTCGTCGCAGGTGGGATGCGCGCTGGCGTGCGACTTCTGCGCGACGGCGCAGAGCGGATTCGCGCGCAACCTGTCCGCCGGCGAGATGGTGGAGCAGTCCCTGCATCTGCGCCGCGAAGCCAAAGCGATCGGCCGGCGGCTGCAGACCGTTGTGTTCATGGGCATGGGCGAGCCGCTGCTGAATCTGGAGAACGTGCTCGAGGCGGTCCGGCGCATGGCCGGCGGGGACATGGGCGCGCTGGGCTGGCG
>JBGOXZ010000221.1:0-5205 GCA_041479395.1 Opitutaceae bacterium | reverse complement strand
CTCAAGGAGGTGCGCACCGCCCTGCTTTCCGCCGATGTGCACTTCAAGGTCGCCCGCGAGTTCGTCGAGCGCGTGCAGGCGCAAGCCGCCGGCCAGGAGGTGCTCAAGTCCGTCACGCCCGCGCAGCAGATCGTCAAGATCATCCACGACGAACTGGTGAAGCTCCTCGGCGAGGGCGCCACCGAGCTGAGTGCGAAACGCCCGCTCAAGGTGCTCCTGGTCGGCCTCCACGGCTCGGGCAAGACGACTTCCGCGGTCAAGCTTGGCCGCCTCCTCAAAAAGCGCGGCTACCGTCCGTTCGTCGTGGCGTGCGACGTTCAGCGGCCCGCGGCCATCGACCAGCTCGAAATCCTGGCGAAGCAGGAGGAACTCGGTTTCTACGGCGACCGCGCCGCGAAGAACGTGCCCGCCATCGGCGCCGCGGCGCTCACCGCCGCGGCCGAGGCCGGCGCCGACGCCATCCTCTTCGACACCGCCGGCCGTCTGCAGATCGACCAGAATTTGATCGAGGAGGTGAGGAAACTTAGCGCCCGCGTGGAACCCACGGAAGTGCTGCTCGTAGCCGACGGCGCGCTGGGCCAGGAGGCCGTCAACGTGGCCAGGACCTTTCACGACGCGCTCGCCCTGACCGGCCTCGTGCTGACCAAGCTCGACGGCGACGCCCGCGGCGGCGCGGCGCTCTCGATCAAGGCCATCACCGGGGTGCCGATCAAATTCATCGGCACAGGCGAAAAGGCGGGCGACTTCGACACGTTTTATCCCGACCGCCTCGCCTCCCGCATCCTTGGCATGGGCGACGTCGTCTCGCTCGTCGAAAAAGCGCAGGAAACCATCGACCAGGCGCAGGCCGAAAAAATGGCGGAGAAGTTCCGCAAGGCGGACTTCAACCTCGAGGATTTCCTCGCCCAGCTGCACCAGGTGAAGAAACTCGGCTCGATGGAGTCGATCCTCGGCATGATGCCGGGCATGAGCGGTGTGAAGATCGGCGACGGCGCCGAGAAACAGCTGACCCGTACGGAGGCGATCATCAAGTCGATGACGGTCCAGGAGCGCCGCAATCCCACCCTCCTCAATGGCACCCGCCGCCTGCGCATCGCCAACGGCGCCGGGGTGAAGGTGGTCGACGTCAACCAGCTGCTGAAGCAGTTCCAGCAGATGCACAAGGTGATGAAGATGATGAAGGGCGGTGGTGCGAAAAAGCTCATGCGCCAGATGGAGGCCATGCGCGGCAAGGGCGGAATGCCGGGGTTTTAATCAACCGCAGAGGCACCGGGAACACAGCGCGGAAATCCAGTTGAGTTTTCTCCGCGTCCTCCGCGCCTCAGTGGTCCAAAATGCACCGACTGGTTATTCCAGTTTGCCGCGAAACCCGCTGATCCGCTGCAGATCGATGATTACGTCGGGCCGCCCGCCCTTGGGCAGAACGCTTCCGCTGGCATAGGTGTAGCGGTCATTCACATCCGGCATCTCCGGGAAGCGCGCCCGCATGATGTGCTTGAGCGCCTCCTTGGGCGTCCAGTCGGAGTCCATCGACAGCGAGCCAAATTCGTCGCCCCAGCGCAGCGTGGCCGGCGCGTGCCGCAGCGCGGGCGTGAGGATGAACACCCGCGGATGTTTGGCGGGATCGATGGCCCGGGCGCCCTCCTCGAGCAGCCGGAGTTCGAGCGCCTGCGGCAGGGCAATCAACGTGTACGCCTGCCAGCGCGCGAGGATCACCACGGCAAACGTCGCGACGGCCAGCACCCCCAGGCACAGCCGGCGCCGCTGGCTTCGGGAGTTCCACCACCAGCCCAGCGTGGTCATGACAAAAACCAGCACCACCGCGGCGCCCGCATACAGCGTCCGGTAGCTGGCCCAGTGTTCCATGACGAGAATGCTGACGTTGTAGGCCGCCAGCGGCAGGCCGGTGAGGCACGCCAGCCACCACAGCGCCCGGACCGCACCATGCCGGCGCATGACCCAGACGACCCCGCCCATCAGCAAGGCCAGGCCGGCCAGCATCGCCCCGGCAGGAAGCAGCACGCTGTGCCCGGTCTCATCATTGATGGCAAACAGCGCCAGCACGTTGGGCAGCGAGACGCGCAGGCTCCACAGGAGTTTGTCGGGGAGATTCGGCTCGATGGCGATGCGCGGTGAGCGGGGAAAAACGCCGGCCTCGAACAGCCGGTAGGTCAGATTGAACGCGAGCAGCATCCCCGCGCCCACCGCCGCTCCATGCCACGCCAGCCAGCCGAGCTGCTGTCGCAACGGTTGCTCCAGCCGCCGGCCCAGCCCGGCCGCGACGCCCACCAGATAAAACATGGCGTTGGACTGATAGATGAGCGCCGCGACCAGCACGCTGACGGCCGCCACGGCCAGCAGCGCGCCCCGCTGCCAGGCCTGGACCGCGCCAAAACCCCGCTCCGCCGCGGCAAAACCCGCCAGCCCCAGCCCCGCCGCCACCACGTGCGGCCAGCAAATGCCCCAGCCCGCGATCAGCTGCGCCGAGGGCAGCAGCACGAGCAGCGCCGCCGTGAGCGCCGCCAGGCAGGCGGGCCACTGCTGCCGGCGCAGCATCGCAAAGCATCCGACCGCGAGCAGGCCGAGGCAGAGCGCCCCGGCGGCCCGCAGCCAGCGCAGATCATCGATCGTCGGCGTGAGCCGCGCGCTGTTCTCCAGCAGCCAGCCGTAGAGCGGGCGCGCCTGCGATCCGCAAAAACGCAGGACGGTGCCCGGCTCCTCGCGCGCCTCGCGGATGATCGAGTAATCGTCGCGAAAACCGGAGCGATGGAAAATGGTGTTGCCGTAGACGAGGAGCGGCAGCAGCACGAGGGCGAGCGGAATCGCCACGCGGTTGCGGAAGGACGGCTTCATGCGCCGCGGCCGGCGGCGTTCGCAGCGGCCTCGGCGAGGCCGCATGTCGTTCCGGGGATGACGGGGAAACCTGGTACCGGCATTGGGGGCAAAGGGAGATTCCCGGTTCCTTCAGCAAAGACAATCAAACAAATGTTTCCGCCGCGCTCACGCTCCCCCAAACAGCTCGCCCTGCGGCTTGGCGGGCGCCGGAACTCCCAGAAACGCTCCGTAGCGTTCGAGCCAGTCATCGAGCTTCTTGGCGTAATAGACCGGATCATAGGGCGCCTGCGCCGGATCGTAGAGCGCCACGGCCCGCGCCCGCTGCCAGTCGGACGTCCGGCCCTTGGCCTTGGCCGTGATGTAATAGCTCACCCGGTCGCCCATGCGCGGTCGCGGGTTGAGTTGCAGCGCCACTTCCGCGGCCGCCCGGCGCGGCTTGCCGCCCTCCGCCACGAACTTTTCATAAGCCTCCGGGTTCTGACCCAGCACCTCGGATTTGGCGATTTCCGCGATGTCCACGGCCCGCGCCGCCAGGCGACGGCGGTAGTCCTCCACGAGCTCGAGCGGCGCAACCCGCCCCACGCCCAGCAGGTGGCGGATGAGCTCATCGGTGAGCTTCTTGAGGCACGGTTCAATGCCGCGCGAGCGCAGGGCCGATCCGCGCAGGATGATGCGATGGCCGTCGTACAGCGCGTAATTCTTGGCCTTGTAACAGAACATCGCCTCGTAGCTGCCGTCGAATTCCAGTTCGATGCCCGGCGGCAGCGTGGTCGACACCAGCGCCAGCAGCTGCTCCGGGCCGGCAAAGTACCGTTCCGACGACAGGTAAATGCCGTCCGTGTCGGCCTCGAGGATCGTGCAGCCGTTCCGGGCGAATTCGGCGATGAGCCGCTGCAGCAGCTCGCGGCCCTGGCGCGTGACCTCCGCGGCCAGGTCGCCGTCCCCGAAGCGCGCGCCAGAGAATCCGAGGTAGCCGTAGAAGGAGTTGATGAGAATCTTGTAGCTGACCTGGCGCGCCCGGTACTCGGTGCGCAGCTCCTCCGTCGGGGCGGTGCGGGCCAGCTGCTTGCAGTTCAGGCGGTAGTCGCGCAGTTGCGTGAGCATGGGAATGAACACGCCCAGCGTGTCGTTCTGTGGATTGCGGCCGATGGTCAGCAGGAGGTTGGGATAAAGCGAGGCGACGTCGAAGTGCAGCACGCGCCGGAACACCCCCTCCTGGAAACTCCGCGTGTAGCCGCCCTCAAAGGGCGCCACCTCCGGCGGCACCGGGCAGCTCTGCCGCGCGTGGTAGTATTCCTCCAAGAAGAGCAGGTCGATCTTGGTGGTGCTGCCGCGCAACGTCGCCTCCTGCAGCAGCAGCGGGAAGGTCTTCACCTGTTCGAAATACGTGGGCAGCAGCAGGTCGGCCACGCCTCGGGTCTCGCGCAGATCGTCGGCGAGGTAGGCCAGAAACCGCGCGCGATCGGTGCGAAACACCTCGTGGATGCGGCTGCCTTCGATGTAGGTGCGCTCCCCCTGACCCTCGTCGGTGATGCCGAAGTAGATCGCGACGTCCTTCAGGCCGTAGGAGAGCATTTCGCGCGTGGCGATGTCAAAGAGCTGGACGAGCAGATAGGTGTCCACCACGGCGCGGCCCGGCAGGTCGCAGCGCGGGTAATCGATCCAGCGTTCCGCAACCTTGAGGCGGCTGTTGCGAAAGACGGCCCCCTGGCCGAAACGTCCCCACGCGCACGGCACGCGGTGACGCCGGCAGCGCAGCCGCAGGTAGTCGAAATCGAACTTGAAGATGTTGTGACCCTCGATGACGTCCGGATCCTCCGCCTCGAGCACGTCGTTGAGTTCGAGCAGCAGGCGCTTCTCGGCCTGGTCCGTGTCTTCCTCGAGCACGAGGAGGCGCTGGCGTGCGCCGAACTGCAGTCCGATGGCCAGCACGCGGTCGGCGGCGTTGCGCGCGTCGCTGAAGTCCTCGCCGGCGGAATGGCCCGTCTCGATGTCGAGCTGGCAGCGGCGGAGCTGGGGGAAGATCAGTTCGCCATAGAGCCGGCGGCGGCATTGCAGCAAATACTGGTTTTCCAGCGGCCGGATCCAGTCCACCATCGCGCCGTCGGGCGCGGCCTTGACGAACGCCTCGAAGGCGGCGCTCCCCCGGGCGTGCGCCAGCCAGCGGAAGGCCCCGTCGCCTTTGAGGGGCTCCACCTCCACACCCGTCACACCGCCGACCACGGCCGTGTCACCGAGCCAGGCAAACGGCCGGAAGGTCTCCACCTTCTCCTCCCGCCCCCCGTCCACGGTGGCGACCGCGAGGTGGGCCCGCCCCCCGTCGTCAATCCAGACGCCGCAGAGGCTGCCCGGGGAGGATGTCTCGGCATT
>JBGOXZ010000220.1:0-5224 GCA_041479395.1 Opitutaceae bacterium | reverse complement strand
CTTCCTTCAGCAGTTCGTCCACGAGCGTGGTCTTGCCGTGGTCGACGTGGGCAATGATGGCGATGTTGCGGATGTTGTAATTCATACTGGGCGCCCGGAAAAAAGGCTCACCGTGCCGGTCCCCCCGGCGGAACGCAAGGCCCAACGTGTTTTACGGTCGGTTTGTCACCCACACGGCTCACGCCCGCCCGAAGGTCACTTGGCGGCGATCTCGGCCAGGCCGCGCCGCACCCGGTTGATTATGGTCAGCGCGAGAAGGACCAGGATGGCGGCCAGGCCCCAGTTGGCCCACGGCACAATCGGCAGACCCAGCCCGCCGAGCAGCCCGAGCAAGCCGAACCAAAAGGCGCGGTCGCTCTTGCCCATCGGACCGTCGTAGCGGCGGGATCCGCCCAGCAGCTGCACAAGGACGCCGGACAATTCGCTGGCGCCGGCCAGGACCACGATGGGCGCCACCAGTGCCGGCGCGAGCCCCGGGACCAGGGCCAGCGGCAGGTAAAGGGCGGCGTCGGACAACACGTCGCCCAGTTCGTTGAGGATGGCGCCAAGCTTGCTGGCCTGACCGTGCTCGCGGGCCAGCATGCCGTCGATGGCGTTGAGCGCCATGCGGAGGAACAGGACAACCGGCAGAAGCAACAGGACGCGCCGGTCGGCTGGAGTGGCGGTGATCGCGGCACCAGCGGCGACCGAGAGAACCAGGGCTGCCAGGGTCACCTGATTGGCCGTCACTCCGGCCCGGGCCAGCCCGCGCACGAGCGGCCGAAGGAGGCGTTGAAAGGCGGGTTTGATGTCGTAGACGCTGGGCATGTCAGGGGGTGAAGAACTGGCGCACCAGGTGGAAGAAAAGCGGCGCGGCGAAACAGAGCGAGTCGATCCGGTCGAGGATGCCGCCGTGGCCGGCGATCATGTCGCCGAAGTCCTTGACGCCGCGGTCGCGTTTGATGGCCGACATCACCAGCCCGCCGAAGAAGCCGAAGAGCGTGATTCCGGCGGCGAGGAGGGCCGCCTGCCAGGGGAGGAACGGCGTCGCCCACCACAATGCCGCGCCGATCGCCGCGGCGCTGGCCGTCCCGCCGATGAAGCCCTCGATGGTTTTGTTCGGACTCAAGGTATGGACAATGGGGTGGCGCCCCAGAAGCTTGCCCCAGACGTACTGGAGCACGTCGCTCAGCTGGACGACGGCGACCAGGAAGAAGAGCAGGTTGGCGTTGCGGCCGCGAAACCCGGGGATGTCCAGCGTCAGCAGCGCGGGCACGTAGCTGATGAAATACACGCACACCATCAGGCCCCATTGCAGTTCGCCGATCCGCGCGAGAAAGTCGGTGGTGTCGCCCGCCGCGGCCGTCCGGATGGAAAAGAGGGCGAACACGTACACCGGGATGAAAATGCTGAACAGCCCGTACCATTCGATGCCGATGAGGAAGTATTGCAGCGGGAGCGCGAGGGTGAACGACAGGAAGAGCGCATGATGGTCGCCGTGGCGAGTCGGGGTGAGCGTGATGAACTCGCGCAGCGCGAGGAAGGAGACGGCGGTGAACAGCACGAGGGTGCCGATCGTGCCGACGGCGAGCGCCACCGTGAAAATGGCCACCATGACCCACCACGCCTTCATGCGGGCCGCGAGGTTGAGCAGCACCGGATTCCGGCGCTCCGGGTCCTTCCAGCGACGCAGAAGCGCCGTGATCAGCGAGGCGACCAGGAGCAACCCGTAGGTTCCGCCGACGAGACCGAGGGTGTCGCGCGCGAGAGAAAGCTTCATGGGTGATGCAAGGAGAGGATGGCTTCTCGGGCCCGGACGAGAAAGGCAACCTTGTCCTCCTCCGGCGCAAGGTGGAGGGCGGGACCGAAGGCGAGCCTGGCGATGAACGGCACCGGGAGCAACTCGCCTTTGGGCAGGATCCGATTGAGATTGTCAAGATGCAGCGGCACCAACGGCACCGCCGGACGCGCCCGGGCCAGGTGGTAGATCCCGGGTTTGAAATCCTGAAGCCGGCCGTCGGGGCTGCGCGTGCCCTCCGGGAACACGATCAGCGAGTCGCCGGCGTCGAGCGCGGCGACCATGAGGGCGAGGGGATTGGTGGCCACCGTCACATGCATGCGCTCGATCAGCACGGCGTGGAACACCCGATCCGCCGCCCAGCGCCGCCACGGGGTCCGCAGCCAGTAGTCGCGGCCGGCGACCGGCCGGGTGCGGAGGCGCCAGGACGCCGGCAGCGCCGCCCAGATGACGGCGAAGTCCAGATGGCTCGAGTGGTTGGCAAAGAAGACGGCCGGTCTCTGGGGTGGCATCGCCACGTCGGGCAGGTGCCCGACTCCCGTGGCGAGCCGGATGGCGGCGGCCCAGGTGTTTTGCCAGCGGGACATGGGATCGGACAGCAAAGACGAACCTGCGTGGGCACGAAAAGGCGCGCACGCATCCTCTTGGTGGCGGGATTTCGGAGACGCGCCAACCCAAAAAACTGGGCGCCAGAAACGCGGTCCGCTGACAGAAACCGACGCACCGGCCGTGGCCTCGACGTGGGGAGGCTCCGCTCGCGAACCTGCAAAAACAAGAGGCCCCGGAACCTTTCGGTTCCGGGGCCAAACTTGGGGGTGGGAGCTCGCCACGCTCTCTTCCCAGTCGCACACATTTGGCGCTCTCGCTTTCGCGGGCCGTGTGCTCCCCGACGCCACTCTTCGCGGCATGCGAAGGTTTCGGTCTCATGGCGGGACCGTCCCGGCCGTTACCAGCCGGAATCTATCGAGTGAGGCCTCTACGCCCGGTTCGGCCACCGCTTGCCAGCGGCAGTCACGCCGGACGGGGTGCAGACACGCCTGCAACTTACGTCGCTCGCGTCGGCACCGTTACCACAGGGTCGGCCCCGGCTTCTGGCCGGGCGTTGGCCCCATGCTACGGGTCTGACCTCTTACCTCTCAGGCTGCATTTCGCATCGCAGTTGGGTGACGTGGTTTTTCACGCCGCCCCACGGAAGGAGGTTTTCCGAGCTTTGCCAGGCCCGGTCGCTCCCCGAAACTTCGTGCCCTTTGCGCGCCCCGCCCATTTCTGGTCAGGGCCTTTTTGGCGGGGTGGTCCCGCCAGAACACGCCATTTCGTGCTGGTCTGCGCAGTAGCAGCCATATCCCTCTGGGGAAACTGCGTGGACGGACGGATCGAAACTCTCCGTACGCCTCACTCGGCTCGGGCGCGGTTTCTAATCGCGCCTTGCCGCACAGCTCCTAGATCGTATCACTGAGCGGTTACGACACCGCCCAGAGGAGCTGGTGACATATGCCTGTCGTCCGCGATTGCTCGCAGTCGGAGGGGAAGCCTGAACCAGCTTCAGTCTTCCTTTCCCCGGTCGCCCGGGATTATCCCAGCCGCGCTCTCCGTGGGTTTTTCATGCCCGCGACGCTGCGACTGTTCCATCAAAGAACATGCGGAACGTGGGATGGTGCGGCGGGATTGTCACGACTTTGTTCTTCACAAGTTATTGACAGCCGCGCGGCGTGAACAACTTGGCAGCAATCTTGCGCACCGGTTATGCACGCTTCGCTAAGGAACGGATTTGACAGGACTTACAAAAGCAGCCGAGCTGGCCGATTTGCTGATCAACTGGCGCTCGCTCCCTCCTCCCGCATGTCTCCGCGTGATCTGCCGATCTACGAACTCGAAGCCGCCATCGTCGCCAGCGTGCGGGCGCGGGGGCGGGTCATCGTGCAGGCGCCGACTGGTTCAGGTAAATCGACGCAGCTGCCGCAGATGTTGCTGCGGCACGGCTTTCTGGATGCGAGCCAGGTGGTCGTGTTGCAGCCGCGACGGCTCGCGACCCGCCTGCTGGCAAAACGCGTGGCCGAAGAAGTTGGCGCGCCGCTCGGCCAGACCGTCGGCTATCAGATCCGGCTGGAATCGCGCGTTTCCGCGGCCACGCGCATCCGTTTCGTCACCGAGGGGATTCTGCTCCGGCAGATGTCGTTTGACCCGGGGCTGCGCGGGGTGAGCACGATCGTCTTCGACGAGTTTCACGAGCGGCATCTCTACGGCGACATCAGTCTGGCCCGGGCGCTGCAGATCCAGCGGACCACGCGTCCCGATCTGAAGCTCATCGTCATGTCGGCCACACTCGACGCCGGTTTGCTCCGCGACTACCTCGCGCCGTGCGACGTGCTCGCATCGCAGGGGCGCTTGTTTCCGGTCAGCATCGAGTATCTCGCCAAAGCCGTGGACTTCGACCGCGAACCGGTGTGGGCGATCGCCGCCGGGGAATGCGCGCGGGTGGCGGCGCAGACGCCGGGCGACCTGCTGGTCTTCATGCCCGGCGCCTACGAGATCAGCCGCACGGTGCAGGCGGTGCAAAGCGAGCGAGGGCTGCGCGACTTCATGGTGCTGCCACTGCACGGCGAATTGCCGCCCGACGCGCAGGACCGCGCGGTGGCGCGATACGACGTGCGCAAGATCATCGTTTCCACCAACGTGGCGGAGACCTCGCTCACGATTGACGGCGTGATGGCGGTTGTGGACAGCGGTCTGGCCCGCATGGCGCGTTACGATCCGCATCGCGGCATCAACACGCTGCTGATCGAGAAAATCAGCGCGGCCTCGGCTGACCAGCGCGCCGGCCGGGCCGGCCGGACCGCGCCGGGCGTGTGCGTGCGGCTCTGGACCGAACGCGAGCATGGGAAGAGGCCGGCGCAGGAACTGCCCGAAGTGAAGCGGCTCGACCTGTCCGAGGTCGTCCTGACGCTCAAGGCGGCGGGTATTGACGACATCCACGGGTTTCCCTGGCTGGAGCGACCCGAACCGAAGTCGCTCGAGCGCGCGGAAGCGCTGCTGCTAGACCTGGGGGCGTTGAACCATGGGGACGCGACGCCCCCGTCGCGTGGACCCGGCGACGAGGGCGGCGCCGCTCCAATCCATACACGGATCACCGGGCTGGGCCGCAAAATGCTGCGGTTTCCGGTGCATCCGCG
The DNA here is from genome assembly GCA_041479395.1 of Opitutaceae bacterium. Lineage (GTDB taxonomy): Bacteria > Verrucomicrobiota > Verrucomicrobiia > Opitutales > Opitutaceae > Fen-1467. The sequence goes on along the minus strand of JBGOXZ010000220.1, from coordinate 277 downwards.
CTATGCGCGCATGTTTCTCGCGGCGCAGGACTACGGTTGCGTGCGCCCGGTGGCGCTCATGGCCGCGCTGACGCAGGGGCGCAGCTTTCTGCTGCGCGGCGGCGGGCGCGAGGTGGAGCAGCAGCGCGAAGAGATCCTCGGCGAGGAGCACGAATCGGACTTTTTCCTGCTCATGCGGGCCTGGCGTTATGCCGACCGCGCGAACTACTCGCTTGACGCCTGCCGCCGCCTGGGAATCCACGCGCAGGCCGCGCGCCAGGTCGGGCCGCTGTTTCAG
>JBGOXZ010000219.1:0-5235 GCA_041479395.1 Opitutaceae bacterium | reverse complement strand
GCTTCCGCATCCGCCGCAGGTAGTAGGGCGCGACCAGGATGAGCGTCGGAAGGAACAGCAACCGATACAGCCAGATCATGAACGGGGGTTGAAAATCGAAATTAGGAAGCCAGGAAGCGAGGAAAAATCCCGGCGCATGGAATGGGGCGATGCGGTTTTCGCCGAGGGCGCCGCCGCCTCACTGCCCTAGGACCCACGCGAAGATCAACGGCGCCACGATGGTGGCGTCGCTCTCGATGATGAATTTCGGCGTGTCGACGCCGAGCTTGCCCCAGGTGATCTTCTCGTTGGGCACCGCCCCGGAATAGCTGCCGTAACTGGTGGTGGAATCGCTGATCTGGCAGAAATAGCCCCACAACGGCACGCCCCGGCGCCGCAGGTCCTGTTGCAGCATGGGCACCACGCAGATCGGAAAATCGCCGGCGATGCCACCGCCGATCTGGAAGAAACCGATCGAACCCACCCCGCCGCGGCCGAGCGGCTTCGCCGTCCGCGTGTACCAGTCGGCCAGCGTCATCATGTATTCGATGCCGGTGCGCACCGTGTGGACGTTTTTCACATCGCCGCGAATGCAATGGGCGGCATACATGTTGCCCAGCGTGGCGTCCTCCCAGCCGGGCACCCACATCGGCAGGTTTTTTTCGCAGGCGGCGAGCACCCACGAGTGCCGCGGATCGATCTGGTAGTGCTGCTTTAATTTCCCGTTGCGGAGGATCCGGTAGATGAACTCGTGCGGAAAGCAGCGTTCTCCGGCCCGGTCGGCCTTGATCCATTCCGCGAACACAGCCGCCTCGATCCGGCGCATCGCCTCCTCTTCGGGGATGCACGTATCAGTGACGCGATTCATGTGGCGGTCGAGCAGCCCCTTCTCCTCGCGGGCCGAGAGATTCCGGTAGTGCGGCACGCGCTCGTAGTAATCGTGGGCGACCAGATTGAAGATGTCCTCCTCCAAGTTGGCGCCGGTGCAGACCACCGCGTGCACCTTGTCCCGCCGGATCATGTCGGCGAGCGTGAGGCCAAGTTCCGCGGTCGACATGGCGCCCGCCATGGCCACGAGCATTTTGCCGCCCCGCGACAGATGCGCTTCATAGGCCTTGGCCGCATCCATGAGCGCGGCGGCGTTGAAGTGGCGGTAATGCCGGGCGATGAACTTCGAAACCGCCCCCTTGGATCGCGCCAAAGCGGCATTGATGTCTTCCGGCCGCACCCTGCTTCGTCGGACTCTCATGGGGGCGAAAAGTAGGACCGCCGGCGCGCTGTTGCCACAAAAAACGCCATCCGGAAGACCCAGCTATGTCCCTCGGAGGCAGCTTTTTCCGGTCAGGCAACGCGTCCGGCTTGGGGCGGGCGCGCCCGGTGTGAGTCCTTGCCTTCTCGGCGGCCTCGCGCACTTTGGCAGCCATGGTGTCCTCTCCGCGTCGTCTGCGCCTCCTGTTCGCCGCCTTTCTTGCGCTCGCTCTGGTCACGCCGCGCCCGGCACCGGCCGCGCCGCCGGTTTTCGCCCAGGAGACGAGCGACCTCAAGCCGGACTCCGCCGCCATCTGGGGCCGCCTTCCCAACGGCTTGCACTACGTTGTTCTGCCCAACCAGGAGCCGCGGGGCCGCGCCAGCCTTCGCCTCGTGGTCGGCTCGGGCTCGCTGTACGAAACCGACGCGCAACGCGGCCTGGCGCATTTTCTCGAGCACATGGCCTTCAATGGCAGCACGCACTATGCGCCCGGCACGCTCGTCGAATTTTTCCAGCGCATGGGCATGAGCTTTGGCGGCGACACCAACGCCTACACGTCCTTCGACGGCACGGTCTACATGCTCGAACTGCCCAATACGCAGACCGCCACGCTGGCTGAGGGCTTTCAGGTCTTTGCCGACTACGCGGGCGGCCTTCTGCTCGAAACCAAGGAGATCAACAAGGAACGCGGCATCATCCTCGCCGAAAAACGCACCCGCGACTCCGTCGAGTACCGCACCTCGGTCGCCGAGTATGAATTCCTGCTGGGTGACTCGCTGTTCCCGAAGCGCATGCCCATCGGTCTGGCCGAGATCATCGAGAAGTCGCCGCGCGCACCCTTCGTGGATTTCTACAATGCCTGGTATCGTCCCGACAATCTGGCGGCCGTCGCCGTGGGCGACTTCGATCCCGCGACAATCGAGACGCAAATCAAGCAGGTTTTCGGCCCCCTCCGAGGACGTGTTCCCGAGCAGGCGCAGCCCGATCTCGGCCGCATCCCGACCGCTCCCGGCCTCCACGTGAGGTTTCTCCCCGAATCCGAGGCGGCGCGCGTCACGATCTCCCTCCAGACGGTGACTCCCTGCATCGACGAGCCGGACACGGCGGCCAACCGTCTCAAGTACCTGCCGCGTGATCTCGCTTTTCAAATCCTCAACCGCCGTCTTGAGATTCTCGCCAAGAAAGAAAACGCGCCCTTCGCCAGCGGCCTGGCGAGCGTCAGCGACAGTTACCGGTTCGTCCGCAACGCTTCCATCGAGCTGAACGGCAAGCCGGAAAACTGGCGCGCCGCGCTGGCCGTGGCCGAGCAGGAACTCCGCCGCGCGCTCGAGTACGGGTTCCAGCCCGCCGAGCTGGCTGAAGCCACCGCCACCTACCTCAACGCCCTCGAGCAGGGCGCCAGGAGCGCCTCCACGCGCCGCTCCGACGAACTCGCCGGCGAACTCATCTCCTGTTTGTTGCGCGACGAGGTGTTCACCCATCCCGCCGCCGACCTCGGCCTCTACCAGCCCGCGCTGGAGAAGGTGACGGTCGACGACTGCCTGCGCGCCTTCCGCGACACGTGGAAGGCCAACCAGCGCTATCTCTTCGTGACCGGCAACGTCGACCTCGCCAAGGAGCCCGCTGCTCCCGAGCAGGTCGTCACCGGCGTCTACGAAGCCAGCCACGCCACGGCCGTCCAGCCGCCCGAGCAGATCGCCGGCGAGGCGTTTGCCTACACCAACTTCGGCTCCGCTGGCGCGGTCACGCGCCATGAGCACGTGGCCGACCTCGACGTCCACCTCGTCGCCTTCGCGAACGGCGTGCGCCTCAATCTCAAGAAAACTGACTTCGAAGCCAGCACCATCCACGTCAACATTCGCGTCGGCGCCGGCCGGCTCACCGAGCCCGCGAGTGAGCCCGGCCTGGCGTTCCTCGCCGGCCACACGTTCATCACCGGCGGCCTCGGCCGGCACAACATCGACGCCCTCCAGCGGCTCTTCGCCGGCAAAACCGTCGGACTGAATTTCAGCGTGCGCGACGATGCGTTCACGCTCGGCGGCACCACCAATCGCGACGACCTGCTGGCGCAACTCCAGCTCCTGACCGCCTACCTCGTCGACCCAGGTTACCGGCCCGAGGCCTTGCGTCAGGCCCGGAAGGCCATCGAGCAGATGTACACCCGTTTTGCCCACACGCCCGCCGGCCCGATGCAGACCGAGGTTCCCCGCCTCCTCGCCAGCAACGACCCCCGCTTTGGCTTGCCCACGGAGCAGGTCGTACTGGACCGCACGCTCGAGGAAGTCCGCGCCTGGCTCGCCCCGCCGCTGGCCGACGGCGCCATCGAGATCGCCGTCGTGGGCGACCTCGATGTCGACGCTGCCATCGCTGCCGTGGCGCAGACCCTCGGCACGCTGCCCCCGCGCGCGTCCAAACTGGAACTGACCGAGGCGCGGAAGGTGTTCTTCCCGGCGCCGTTCACCAAGGATTACACCGTCCCGACGGAAATCCCCAAGGGCCTTGTCACCCTTTACTGGCCCACCACCGACGCCCGCGATGTCAAACTCGCCCGGCGTCTCGGCCTGCTGGCCGAAATCCTCTCCGACCGCCTGCGGGTGAAGGTGCGCGAGGAGATGGGCGACGCCTACAGTCCGGCGGCCTTCAGCGCGCCCAGCGACACGTACACCCATTACGGATTCATGCTCTCCCAAATCACCGTTGATCCGGCGCAGGCGCACAAGATCGTCGACACCGTTCTCGCCATCGCCGCTGATCTGCAGAAAAATGGCGCGACCCCGGATGAGCTCGAACGCGCCAAGAAACCCATCCTCACCTCCCTGCGGGAATCGGCGCGCACCAACCCCTATTGGCTCAACAACGTCATCGGTTCCTGCCAGGAGTTTCCGCAGCGGCTCGACTGGTGCCGCACGCGGTACAGCGATTTTGAAGGCATCACCAAGGCGGAGATCGATGCACTCGCCGCACAGTACCTCGATCCCGCGCGCGCTTTCCGTATCATCGTGCTGCCGGACGCCAAGAATGGTGGATGAAATCCCTCCGGTAACGCCCTTCAAGGTGGTAGTGAGTCAGTTTGCTAGGACTGGACCGTCACTGTAGGTCGGGGTTTATCCCCGACAGAGTGATGTCGATACGCATTGGCGTCGGGCATGAAGCCCGACCTACATAAACTGACCCACCACCTTCAAGGTTTGCCATTTGACACCGACCTTCCCCTCGGTACGTTGCCGTTCACCTTGGTGGCAGCTCTGCCACCCCACCCTATCCTCAACCATTGTAAGGAGTCATCCCATGAAGAAAGGCATTTTTGCCGCCCTCGCCGCGTTTGCCATCGTATCTGCCGCATCCATCTTCGTCCTCGCCGACGACACCAAGAAGGCCGGTGACCAACCCGCCCCGGTCTACTCGGTGCAATGTGATTCACCGTGCTCATTCATGGTGAGCGGTCACGACAAGAAAGAGGTGATCGCGGTCGTCATCGAGCACGCCAAGACCCACCACAACATGACCCTGTCTGAGAAAGACGTGGAAGGCATGGTCAAGACGACGATGCCCGCAAAATAGCGCTGCTGCGCCGCATGCTTTGAGAAGCCCCGCCACCCGGCGGGGCTTTTTTTTGAAGGCCTCTGCCGCTGCGCTGGCGGGAGCCTGTTCGGCAAAGCCGATGGTTCGATCGATCGCCATCTGGCCTGACAAGCGGGATGCCTGATGCCTCAATCAGGACGCTGAACCATGTCCGCCGCCGTCCTTCCGCTATCCGAAAACCAGGGACTTGCCTTCCTGGGTGATGAGAAACGCGGCGCGTTTGAAATCCCAGAAACACGCGCGCGCTGGTTTCTCGCCGTATGCAATCCGCACGGCAAACCCAACCGCGACGTCGTCCGGCCTTGGGCCGGCGCCGCCGACATTCTCCGCACGCCGCAACGCATGTGGATCGTCGACTTTCCGCCGGGCATGGATGAACGCGAAGCCGTCCTCTACGCCCGGCCGTTCGCGTATGTGCGCCGGGG
>JBGOXZ010000218.1:0-5248 GCA_041479395.1 Opitutaceae bacterium | reverse complement strand
GCTGCCCGGCCGCAACGCACTGAAATTGGTGAGGCGGCGCGTCTCCTCCAACACGTCAAACTGGAGGCGCCGGCTGGCGGCCGCCACGGCGGTGAGGCAGCAGCCGTTCACGGCGATGCTGTCGCCGATCGCCACATCGGCGCCCACCTTGTCGGCCGAGATGATGAGCTTCCACGCCTCTGCGCCGAGTTGGAAGGACACCACCTGGCCGGCTTCTTCAACAATTCCGGTGAACATGATGCGCTTGGTTAAACGGTCACGGCGGGCAACGCGAGGATTCTCGTCGCCGCCTCCCTTGGAGCAGGAGGGCACAGGCAAAACTGCATCCCAGGGATGCCTCCTCCCGTCTGCCGCACGTTTCCGGCAAGCCGCTTGCGCCCCAAACCTTCCGCCGATAGGATAGCGGCACGATGCCAGCATCCGATTCCTGCGCGTGCAACGCCACCGCGGGATTCCGCGGCTCCTCCCCTTGCCCCAAACTCCTTGCCCTGAACTCCAATCTCCTGGCAACAGGCTTTCCCCTCGTGAATTGACCGCCAGACTCACTCCCATGCGCATTCGCAATCTGCTCGCCGCTTTCGCCTTCAGCGCAACGATGGCCGGCCCCGCCGTTGCCGCATCCGGCAACGATCCGGCCGTGGTTGCCATTGTCGGCGCGACCGTGGTTCACCCGGAACGCGATGGCGCCGGAGCCATCGCGCCGGACAGCACGCTGGTCATGGCCGGCAATCGGATCCAGGCCGTCGGTCCCTCCGCCTCGACGCCCGTGCCGAAGAACGCCACCATCATCGACGGCGGCGGCAAATGGGTGGTCCCCGGCCTCATCGATGCGCACGTGCATTTCTTCCAATCGGGCAATCTCTACACGCGCCCCGATGTCGCCGACTTCAACGCGTGGATGCCCTACGCCCGCGAGGTCGAGCGCAACCGCGCGCGGCTGCCCGCGACTTTCAAGGTCTGGCTCGCCAGCGGCGTGACCGCCGTGGTCGATGTGGGCGGGCCATTCTGGAACTTCGACGTGCGCACTGCCGCAACCAAGACCGCCGCCGCGCCGCGCGTGGCCGTGGCCGGGCCGCTCATTTCGATGGTTGACCGGCCGCAGCTCGATCTCGGTGACCCGCCCCTCATCAAGGTCACCTCGCCCGAAGCCGCGCAAGCGCTGGTGCAGCGGGAACTCGCGCGCAAACCCGACTACATCAAGGTGTGGTTCATTCATCAGGCCGGGGACGACCTCGCGGCGCAGGAGGCCATCGTCAAGGCCACGGCGACCGCGGCTCACGCCGCGGGCGTGCGGCTCGCCGTCCACGCCACCGAGTTCGTCGTCGCCAAGGCCGCCTTGCGCGCCGGCGCCGATTACCTGGTCCATTCCGTGGAAGACGAGCCCGTCGACGGCGAGTTCCTCGCGCTGGCGAAGCGAAACCACGCGCTTTATTGCCCGACCCTGTTCGTCCATCAGGGCTATGACTTCGCGTTCTCCAACACCTGGCGGCCGACCGCGGACGAGGCGCGCCTCGCCGATCCGCAAATCCTGGCCGCCATGAACGACCTCGCGCGCATGCCCAAAGACAAGATCCCGCCGCGCGTGGCCCAGCGCATGGCGGAGGCCAGGCCGCCCGAGCCGCCCACGGTGGCCTTGCGCAACCTGCGCGCCGTGTGGGACGCGGACATCACCGTGGTCATGGGCACGGACGCGGGCAACATCGGCACGCTGCACGGCCCCTCGGTGTTTCGGGAGATGGCGCTGATGCAATCGGCGGGCCTCACCCCGTTGCAGGTGCTGCGCTCCGCCACGGTGAACGGCGCGCGCGCCTTCGGCCGCGACGAGGAGATGGGCGTGATCGCAGCCGGCAACCTCGCGGACCTGGTGATTCTGGACGCCGATCCGTTGGTGAGCACCGCCAACCTGAGCCGCATCCACCGCGTCATCAAGGACGGGCACGTCTTCGATCCCGACGAACTCATTCGTTCCATCCGTTAAGCGGCGCTGGAAATCATCGCTCTTCGGCGAGGGACTGCGCCCCCGGACCCCGTCACCCGAAATCCGGCTTCCGCATCGGTTACCGCCGCTATCTCGATTCCCCGGGCGCGTGGCGCACCCAGTACTCGTTCCAGCCTTTGCTCGGATCGGCGCGGACGTCGGCCGGGATGCCGTCGTACCAGGGACCGTTGAGCTTGAGCACCGTCAGCTCGCCACGCCGGGCAACAAGCACACGAAAAACGCGATCGCTCCCCTGGTCATCCTGGCATTCCCCACGGCCCGGCTATTTCAGTTTCACCCGGCGCACGGCCGTTTCGCTGCCGCGGCTGGTGAGAAGCACGAACTCGGGGCGGTCCTTGTCGGCTTCGATCGCGGCGAGCGCGGCAATGGCCTCGGCGTAGGTCTTGATCTCCTTGCCATCGATTTCGCGGATCCAATCGTCAAACTCCAAGCCGCCCATGGCGGCGGGGCTGTTGGGTTTCACGAAGTCGACAATGACGCCGGCCTGCTGGGCGAGCTTGACATGGCGGGCGACGCCGTCGCCGAAGAGAAACTCGCGCACCGTGAGACCCAGTCGCTCGAAATACCTGCGCTCGGCTTCGCGGATGACCTTTGGCTCGTCACCCAGCGTGACCTTGAGCTCGAGCCGCTGGTTGTCGCGCAGCACGGTGAGCCGGAGTTCGTCGCCCGGCCGGCGGCGATCAACCTCCCGTTCCACGAAGGTGGCCACGACCTGGTCGGGCTTGAGGCGCGGCAGCGGCCGACCGTCGAGCGCCACCACGATGTCGCGCCCCTTCAGGCCGGCGGTTTCGGCCGGACTGCCCTCGAGCACCTCGCTCACGACGAGGGCCGACTGGTTCTCGAGCTGGAGGAACCGGGCGACCTCGGGGTCCACTGGTTCGAGGCCGAAGACGCCGAGCCACGGCAGCGGGCGGCCCGAGACGTTCCGCGGAATGCGGCCGAGATACGGCAACACCTCGTTCGCGAAGAGGAACACGCTGCTTTCCTCCACGTTGACGAGCACAACGGGCACGCCGCGTTCCCGGCGCGAGAACATGAGGAAGTTTTGGCCGAAGGAGTTGAGGGTGAGGCCGACGAGCGCGCCATCGCGGTTGAAAACGGGCAGACACGGACCGCCGAGTTCGGCCGCGGCGATAGCCGTCATCTGCGGCATGGGCTGGATGAGGCCGACCCGGCTCATGAGGAAATACGGCCGGAAATCCTCCTCCTTGCCCCGCAGCCCGATGCCCCACACCTCATCGGCCAGCCGCGGCTCCGGCGTGCCGGCGCGCACCCACGCCGTGAGCGGCACCAGCTCCGGGCGCAGCTTCTCCTCGGCACGCACGAAATGCCAGCCGGTGAGGACGTCCTGGCCCAGATACTCGGCGCGGCAGGCGGTGGCGGAGTTCGGCCGGTAAATCTTGAAGTCCTTGAGTTGCCGGGCCGAAACGCGCGAGCCGATGGCCGAGGACGGCAGGATGATCGTGCCGCCGGCGTCGATGCACACGCCGGGCACACTGACCGGCTGCCGGTCGAGCTCGCTCTCGACAAGAAACTCGACCGTCACGCACGACCGGACACGCTCCGCGAAAAGATCGGGTAGCTCAGCAGCACGCAACGGGAGCAGGGTGACGAGCACAATTGCGGCAATTTGCAGGGGCCTGCTTGCAGGCGATACCTGCAACCCGGACCAGCGGAGATCGCGTGCCAGCACGCTCCTACAGGCTGCCTGCAGATAGCGGTGAATGAAAAGGCTGTTCATGGTTTCAAAACATACAGCGAGACCCGCCGGTCGCGCCGGGCCTCGAGCAGCAGCGAATCGGGCTTCGCCTCGAACTGCTGGTAGATGCGCTGGAGCGTTCCGAGCTCGGTGAGCGACTCGTGGTTGACCTTGGTGATGATGTCGCCAGCCGCAAGGCCCGCCACGGCCGCCGGAAAGCCGGCTTGCACGCCGAGGACGATGACGCCCGTGCTGTCGTCGAGCTGGTTCTCCCGGGCGAAGGCCCGCGAAACCTTGCGCACGCTGACGCCCCATTTCTCGAAGGCCCACTCCTCTCCCACCCGGCTTTCCAGCTTCTCGGTGACCACCGGAATCTCCATCGCCTGGCCTCCGCGCTTGAGGCTGAGCCGCACGGTCGAGCCGACCGGCAGGCTGGCGATCATGTTCTGGATGGGCGGAAGCTGCTCGGGGAAGCGCCCGTCGACCTTCTGTCCGTTGATCGCGAGGAGAATGTCGCCGCCGTGGAGGCTGGCGCGGGCGGCGGGCGAGCCGGCATCGACGCTGTTGATGAGCATGCCGGTGTTGAGCGCGAGCGCAAAGAAGTGTTCGAGATCCTGCAGCGTGCCGGGCACGAGGCCGATGTAGCTCCGCGTGATGCTGCCATGCGCCACGAGCCCGTCGACGACGCGCCGGGCGATGTTGGACGGGATGGCGAAGCCGAGATTGTCGGCGCCCACGTAGGCGCGCGAGTTGATGCCGACGACCCGGCCGTCCTCGGTGACGAGCGGGCCGCCACTGTTGCCGGGATTGATGGCGGCGTCGGTCTGCAGCCAGGTGTTGAACGCGCCGGTCTCGTAGCCCCGCACGCCGCCAGGGTCCTCGAAGTAGCGGCGGTTGTTCGAGATGATGCCCCGCGTGACCGTGCGGGTCAGGCCGTAGGGTGTGCCGACGGCATAGACGGTCTCGCCGGCGTAGAGCGCGTCGGAATCGCCAAACGCGGCGTGCTGAAACGCCAGCCGGCGGTGCTTCACCTCGTCGAGGTCGAGGCGGATCAGGGCGAGGTCCGTCCAGTGGTCCCAGCCGACCAGCTTGGCCCCGACGCGCTCCAGGCTGGGGAGCGTAATGGAGATCTCCACCGCATGCGGGCTGGCGACGTGGGCGTTGGTGAGCACGAGGCCGTCGTTCGACAGGATCACGCCCGAGCCCACGCCCGCGACGAACCGGCGCGCCCCCTCGGCAAAGGTGACCTCGCGCACGTCGATGCGCACCACGGCCTCCAGCAGCCGGTTGAAATCGCCGCTCATCGCCGCACCGGCCGAAGCCGCGGCGAGTGGAAGCGCGATCAGGAGGGAAACGGCCGCCCGGATGATTGACCGGGCCGGGGATTCATTCAGAGTGGCGGGTTTCAAGCGATGGCTACCGAGTGCAAGGACTATGACTTTCAGAAGATCGAGCCGCATTGGCAAACCTTCTGGGAGGAAAACAAAACGTTCCGGACGACGGACGACACGTCGAGACCGAAATACTATGTGCTCGACATGTTCCCCTAT
>JBGOXZ010000217.1:0-5266 GCA_041479395.1 Opitutaceae bacterium | reverse complement strand
GTTGACCGTCACCTGAAGCCCTCGATTGCCGCGGGAAGATCCGCTTTTCGCAAGCTCCTTATTGAGACTGCGAAAAGCGGACGTAAGGCCGCACCCGGATGCTCCGACCAAGATCCCCCTCCAAGTAGGAAAAGTATTCGGCGCGTTTACAGCGATAGCGCGGCGCAGACTGCCGCGCCGCAGGCAGCTTCCGGCGATCGATATGACTGTCAGGAGAAAACCGCGCTTGAGCCGTCGACGGGTGGAGGGTTGACTGCTTCCCGCTGCATGAGCCCCGTGGAAATCAAAATCGCCTACATCGGCGGCGGCAGCCGGTACTGGGCGCGCGACCTGATCACCGAGCTGGCCCTGACCCCGCGGCTCAAGGGGCGGATCGATCTCTATGACCTCGATCACGCGGCGGCGGAGCGCAATGTCGCCGTGGCCGGGCGCATCTACCGGCGCCCGGAGGCGGTCACGCGTTTCACCGTGCGGGCCGTCCGCCGGCTGGCCGACGCGCTCAAGGGAGCGGATTTTGTCGTCCTCTCGATCGAGCCGGGGCCGACGGAGATGCGTTTCGCCGACCTCGTGATTCCGGAGCGCCACGGGATCCTGCAACCCGTGGGCGACACCACGGGACCGGGCGGCATCGCCCGCGCGCTGCGGGCCATTCCCATTTATCATCAGTTCGGCCAGGCCATCGCCGAACATTGCCCGCGGGCTTGGGTGATCAACTACACCAACCCGATGACGCTTTGCACGGCCGCGCTTTACGCGGCCGCGCCGGCGATCAAGGCCTTTGGCTGCTGCCACGAGGTGTTCCACACCCAGCACGACCTCGCCCGGTACGTGGCGAAATGGTTCGGCGTGCCGCGCCCGCCGCGCCAGGCCATCCAGCTCGACATTGCCGGAGTGAACCACTTCACGTGGACGACGGCGGCCACCTGGGAGGGCCGCGACTTGTTTCCGAAACTGCGCGAGATGGTCGCGGATCCCGCCTGCTTCCGCTCGCGGCGCGCCTACGCGCTCGACCTCAAACGCCGGCAGAGCTGGTTCGAATACTCGCGTCTCGTCGCGCTCGACTTGTTCCGCCGATTTGGCGCGCTCGGCTCCGCCGGCGACCGCCATCTGGTCGAGTTCGTGCCGTGGTACGCCACGAGCGAGGAGAACCTGCACCGCTGGGGCGTGATCCTCACGCCCTATTGGTACAGAATTGCGCGCAGCCGCCTGCCCGACCACGACCTCGCCCACTATGCCCGGACGCCGATCAAGGTCAGCGAGGAGGAGGGCGTGCGCATGATCGAGGCGCTGCTCGGTCTGCAGCCGCTCAACACCAACATCAACCTGCCCAACTGCGGCCAGATGACGGACGCGCCTCCCGGGGTGGTGGTCGAAACCTACGCCCAGTTGCGCCGCAACCGGGCCACGCCGGTGGTCGCGAATCCGCTGCCGCCCGGAACGCGGGCGCTCGTGCGGCGCATCATCGACGTGCAAGCGCTCACGCTGCAGGCGGCGCTGACGCGCGATGTCGATCTTGCGTTTCAGGCGCTGCTCGCCGATCCGCTGGTGCGCATTTCCACCGACCGCGCGTGGACGATGTTCACGGCCATGTTGCGGCACATGCGCCCGTGCCTGCCCGGCTGGCGGATCCCGTGAGCGGGCGGGTTCGGTCGTACTGCAGGGCGGCTGAGATGGACCCATGCAATTGTAGGAGCGAGCTTCCGCCTTCGCATGAAGCTACGGCGGACAGGTGCTCGCGACCCGTCCTCCGTAGCCTCGGCGAAGGAGGATGACAGAGGAGAAATCGCCTGCCCCTCGACACGCTCGGGGCCTTGAGCTTGTCGAAACGGCTCGGGGCCCTGAGCCTGTCGAACGGGCAAGCAGGCTCCTACAGTGCTCACCAAACGGTGGGGAGGGGGGATGGAGGAGCGCTCTGCTGCCCAGCGGAGTCGCGCCCTCCGAGAAGGGCGCAGCTCTGCTGTCCAGCAGAGCGCCCCTACGTTCATTCACGGGTATTCGGATAGCCTCTACTCGCGCGGACGGACCGCCGGCTCGCCGCGGCGGAGGCGGGTTAGCATTGCCTGGGCGGGCGCAAAGTCCGGCCTGAGTTCCAGCACCTTCTCGAACTGCGCTTGCGCCTCGGAAATGCGTCCGGCCCGGACCAAGGCATTCCCGAGATTGAAATGGCTCTCGACCGAATCGGGGAGGTGCCGGAGCGATTCCTCGTACGGGGCGATCGCCTCTGCCGTGCGACCCAATTGGAGCAGAACGTTCCCGAGGTTGCTCCAGGCTTGACCGTTGTTCGGATCAAGCCGCACCGCCTCCTGAAACTCCGTCGCGGCCTCCCGGGGGCACTGGAGCCGCGCCAGGGCGATGCCGAGGTTGTTATGCGCTTCCGAGAAGCCGGGGTTGAGTCGCAGACCAATCCGATATTGGTCAATGGCCTCCTCCAGCCGCCCCGCACTGGCCAGCGCACTGCCCAGGTTGTGGTGGACCTCGGCCGGGCTGAAGTTCAGTCGAAGCGCCGCCTCGAAGTGCGGAATGGCTTCGCCTGCCCGGCCATCCGCGATCAGCGCGTTGCCTAGGTTGTTGTGGACTTCCGCATAGTCGGGTTTGAGCTGCAGTGCCCGCTGGAAGTGGACGATCGCATCCGGTATCCTGCCTGCTTCGAACAGGGCGAAACCCAGGTTACTGTGCGCCCGGGCGTTGTCCGGGCATTTGGCCACCGTGTCGCTCCAGATGGCCTGGCTGCTGCGATAGTCGTTGTTGCGGTGAAAGGTGAGCCAGCCGAGGGGCAGAGTGAGGATGAAAGTGAGCGTGAGGGTGAGGGCGGATCGACGCATGAGGGCGTGCAATCCGCACACGAAAAGCATGATCACCGCCGCCAGCGGCAAATACATGCGATGCTCGGCCATGGTCTGGGTCGCGACCGGCACGATGCTCGAACTCGGCGCCAGGATGACGAAAAACCAGGCGCCGACGAAACCCACCTCGGGCCGGCGCCAGAGCGCAACCAGGGTTGCCGCTGCCAGCAACAGGAGGATCGCGGCGAAGGGCAGCGCCGCCGCGGGCTGCGTCACCACCGCCGTGCCGTAATCGAACACGAGCAGATGCGGCCAGAGGGCGAGCCAGAGATAGCGCGAAACCGCCTGACTCTGGGTCAGCGCATACGTCCACCCGGAGACCCCGCCACCGAACCCGGCGGTTCCGCCGCGGCCGGCGGTGCCCGCCACGAACAGCGCGAGCGGAATCCAGGTGGCGGCCAATCCGAGGTAGAGTGTGCGGCGTTCCCGCCAGGCGGTTCGAAACGTGCCGCTCACAAATGTGCGGTCATACAGCAGCACCATCAGCGGGGCCGACACCATGACTTCCTTGGTGGCCATGCCCAGCAGGCAGGCCACGACCGAAAGCCCGTACCACGTACGCGATGAAAGCCCGGGGCGTTTCCTCGATGTAGGAGGGGCTTTATGCCCCGACCCAGATGACGCCGTGTTGTCGTCGCGGCGTAAAGCCGCTCCTACAGCTCCTTCTGCTCCGCGGATGACGCCGTACAGCGTCAGCAGGTAGAAAAGGCCCATCAGCGATTCGGCCCGCTGTGAGAGGTAGGTCACCGACTCCGTTTGCAGCGGGTGCAGCGCCCAGAGCAGGGCAACGGTGAAGGCGATGAGGCAGGGCGCGTCATCCATAACGCGGCGGTTGGGCCCGGTTGAAGCTGGGTGCGGCGGGTTAGGGATAACCCGCCCTACCCGAATCAGCGTTCGCCGGATCACGCCAAACAGGATCAGGCCGGCCAGGACATGGATGGCCAGATTGAGGGCGTGATAGCCGGCCACGCCGGTCCCACCCAAGGCATAGTTGAGCGCAAACGACAGATTCAGCACCGGCCGGCCACCCACGGTGAGCCCACCCGGCGGCGAGAGCGCCTGCCAGGGCGGCCAAAGCTGCTGGATGGTCGGGTTATCCCGGATTGCCCCCGTGTCATCGAAGGTGAACGGCACGGAAAAGCTGTTGAGGTACACCGCCAGCGTGGCGAGGAAGAGCACGCTCCCGGCCAGCCAGACGCCTCCGCGGCTTTCCCAAAAAGAAGCCGGCGCGGGCGGGGCCGGGGATTTGGCGGCGGGGCCGGATTTGGGCATGCGGACGGATGGTACCAAGTCCGGCCAAGAACACCAGTTTGTGTGGCGCGAGTCGCGCGCTGAAAAAGGCTGACACGCCCTCGGTCTCTGCGGCACGGTAACGGCATGAAGCCCCGATGTCTGATTCTCCTGGCTCTGTTGAGCCCGGCGGCTCGCCCCGCACCGAGCGCCGCGGAGGTGCCGCCGACACCCGGCATCTTCGTCCGGGAAACGCCGCTTGCCCTGAGCCCGTCGAACGGGATCTACCGCGACGGCTGGATCGACCTGGACAAGAACGGCGTGAAGGATCCCTACGAGGATGCGTCGCTCGACGTCGAGGCGCGCATCACCGACCTGCTCGCGCGCATGACGCTGGAGGAAAAAACCGCGCAGATGGTCACGCTCTACGGTTTTCCCCGCGTGTTGAAGGACGAGCTGCCCACCGAGGCGTGGAAGACGGCGTTCTGGAAGGACGGCATCGGCAACATCGACGAGCACATGAACGGCAACGAGGGCGAGAATCGCGTCCTGCTCCAGCCGCACTACGCCCTGCCGTGGTCGTTGCATGCGCGGGCCTTGAACGAGGTGCAGCGCTTCTTCATCGAGCAGACGCGGCTGGGCGTGCCGGCCGATTTCACCAACGAGGGCATCCGCGGCCTGCTCCATGCCCGGGCCACGAGCTTCCCGGCGCAGCTCGGGGTCGCCAGCGCGTGGGACGCGGCGCTGGTGCGCGAGATCGGCCGCATCACCGGTCGCGAGGCGCGCGCGCTCGGCTACACCAACGTCTATTCGCCCATCCTCGACCTCGCGCGTGATCCGCGCTGGGGCCGCACGACCGAGACCTACGGCGAGGATCCGTTCCTGATCGCGACGCTGGGCATGGAGGAAGTGCGCGGCCTCCAGGAGCAGCGCGTGGTGTCCACGCTCAAGCACTTCGCCGTGTACAGCGTGCCGAAGGGCGGGCGCGACGGCGAGGCCCGCACCGACCCGCAGGTGACGTGGCGCGACGTGCAGACGATCTTCCTCGAGCCGTTCCGCCGGGCCGTGCGCGACGCCGGCGCGCTCGGTGTCATGGCCTCCTATAACGACTACAACGGCATCCCGATCGAGGGGAATCGCCTTTTTCTCACCGACATCCTCCGGCGGGAGTGGGGCTTCCAGGGCTACGTGGT
>JBGOXZ010000216.1:0-5299 GCA_041479395.1 Opitutaceae bacterium | reverse complement strand
TCCAACTACCATCGCAGCTGATGCTGCTGATCTTGGAGGCCGCCGCCGATATAGCGCGTCACTCCCGACAGGCCTTCCGGATTCCGCGATCGAAACGGCGCGGGCTCACCTTGCGTCCCGGCAGGGACACGCCGCTCTGGAATGCCCTGGCCCGGGCGGTCCGGCCGTATCTGGTCCGGTACGGCGATCAGGCCAACCTGGGACGTTTGCTCGGACTCCCCCGACAGCGCGTGCATGCCTACTTTGTCGGAAGCACGCAAATGCCGGACGCCGAGCGAACCCTCGAATTGCTCGCCTGGCTGGCGATGGTGCGGCAAGGGCGCCGGCCGGCCTGAACCGCGCAAATCCACGCAGGCCCATGTCACTTATTAAGTGACATGGTTACAGCGCGCCGGAGGGGGAAGGAGTCCGCGCTTGAATCCGTGCGGCCGGCGGCGGGACACACCATCGAGCCGATCGATCGCCAGTCTGAAATCTTTGCTTGCGCGGGAGAAGACAGAAAGGGTCGGTCTAAACAGTTGTGATCGGAGAGCGGTGGAAGCGGCCGGTGCGCGAATCCCTGAAACCATCAGCGGGAAGACCCAGCCGGTTGGTTGAGCGCTGATCCGCAGGGCAGGTCGTTGATTTCACCCGCCTGTAAGTTCGCCAGCCGCTTCCGCGCGGACCCGGTCATTCCGGCGCCAGCCAGGCCTGCGGCAGTTGGAAGTCGCCCTGCAGCCGGAGGTCGCGCGAAGAGCTGCCGACCTGGATTTGAAAGTCACCCTTTTCGGCGAGCCAGCCGCGCTGGCTCGGATCGTAGAACGCAAAGGCGCGCCGCCCGAGCGGGATGGAGACGGTCTGCTTCTCGCCGGGCTTGAGGAACACCTTCTGAAAGCCCTTCAGCTCCTTGAGCGGGCGCGCCAGGCTCGGCTGCGCCTGATGCACGTACACCTGCGCGATCTCGCCGCCTTCGCGCGCGCCGGTGTTGGCGACGTCGAACTGCACCGTCACGACCGGGTCCTTCGGATCCGAGCCGGCAACGAGTTTGAGGTTCGAGTAAGCGAAGGTGGTGTAGGAAAGGCCGAACCCGAAGGGAAAGAGCGGCTCGATCGCCTTCGTGTCATACCAGCGGTAGCCGACGAGCAACCCTTCGTCATAAAACTCGGTGCCGTTTTCGCCCGGATAGGCCCGCTTCCCGCCGGCATAGGCGGGTGTATCCTCGAGCCGCCTCGGGAAGGTGCACGGCAGCTTGCCCGAGGGATTCACGTCGCCGCAGAGAACGCGGGCGAGCGCATTGCCGCCCTCCGTCCCGCCGTACCACGCCTGCACGACCGCTGGCACCCCGTCCACCCACGCGTCCATTTCCACCGGGCCACCCGAGACCAAAACCACAATCGTCCGCGGGTTGGCCTGCACCACCTGCCGGATCAGGTCGTCCTGCGCGTACGGCAGCTTCATGTCCCTGCGATCGGCGCCCTCGCAGTCGAAGGTGCCATCGTGATTCAGGCCGCCGACTACGATGGCCACATCCGCCGCCCGGGCGGCCTGCACGGCCCGCTCCACCAGCCCGGGCGCGGCGCCCTTCCGGTATCCCGGCGCATAGGTGACGTTGACCCGGTCGCCCAGGCGGCGCAGCAGGCCCTCGAGCGGGGAGATCTCATAAAACGCCTTGATCATCGCGCTGCCGCCCCCATGGGCCTGCAGCCGCACCGCGTTCTCGCCGATCACGGCGATCGAGGTGAGCTGGTCGGGATTGAGCGGGAGGATGCCACCCTCGTTCTTGAGCAACACGATGGCCTCCTCGGCCACGCGCCGCGTCGCCTGCTGATGTGCCGCGGTGTTGAGCGATCCCTCGGGGCGGGCGTCGAGGACGTGCGTGGCGATCATGACGCGCAGATTGCGCCGGACTTTTTCGTCGAGGGCGGCAACGGGATAGTCACCCTTCTGCAGCCCCTCGCGGAACGGCCGCGCGAGGTAGAACTCGTCGTAGGGCTTGTTCGTGCCCATCTCGAGATCGAGTCCGTTGAAGACCGCTTCGCGCGTATCGTGCGTGCCGTTCCAATCGGACACCACCAGCCCCGGGAAGCCCCATTCGCCTTTCAGAATCTGGTTGAGCAGGTAGTCGTTGTGACAGCAGTGCTGGCCGCGGAGCTTGTTGTAGGCGCCCATGACCGCCCACACCCGCGCTTCCTTCACGGCCGCCTCGAAGGCCGGCAGATAGAGCTCGCGCAGCGGGCGCTCATCCATCTCGACGTTGATCGAGCCACGCTGCGTCTCCTGGTTGTTGGCGGCGAAATGCTTCACACAGGAGGCCACATCGTGCGACTGCACGGCGCGAATGTAGCTCACCACCATCCGCGCGGCGAGGAACGGATCCTCGCCCAGGTATTCGAAGTTGCGGCCGTTCAGCGGCGTGCGCATCAGGTTCACGCCCGGCCCCAGCATGATGTCCTTGCCCCGCTTCCGGGCCTCTTCGCCGATGACGTCGCCGTAGGCCCGCGCGGCGTCGGGATTCCACGTTGCGGCCAGCGCAATCAACGCCGGCATCCAAGTCACGAAGTCGTCCGTCCGGCCCGCCGACTTGAAGGTGCCCGTGGCGGCGTCCTCGCGGACGCCGTGCGGGCCGTCCGACGTCCAGCGTTCGGGGAGCCCGAGGCGCGGGATCGCCGCGGTGGAGAACTTGGAGTCGCCGTGCACGAGGGAGATCTTTTCCTCCAGTGTCAGGCGCGACAGCAGGTCCTCCACGCGCGCCTCGACCGGCTGGCTGGCGTCGAGATAGATGGGACGCGCGGCATCCGCCGCCCGAGTAACCGGGGAACCAACGCACACCGCGACGGCCAGCAACGCGGCGGGACAGAGTTGAGGTGGTCTCATGAGCTGAAGTCTGTTAGGTCTCCGAAGCAATCGGCTCGGCGGGAGCCTCGCCCTCCAGCGGGCGGGAGGCGATCGCCCCTTAGCCGGAGTCATGCAGTTGTAGGAGCGAGCTTGCTCGCGATGGCAGAGGAGAAATCGCCTGCAAGCAGGCTCCTACATCATTCACCGAACGGTTTGAGTGGTTGCGAGCAAGATCACGGTTCTACTGCATGAGTCCGGCTTAGCGTGGAGGGCGGACCTCTTGGTCCGCCGCTGCGAGGCGAATCGTAGTCACCTCGCCGTGGTAGCTCACAGTGCGACCCGCCGGCGGATCGAACGAGAAGCCCTGCGGCCGGTCCTTCGTCACGAGCACGACGTGGAAGGTCCGTGCGGTGAGCATGCCGGGGAACGAACCCTCACGCCGACCGATGGTGAGCGTCCCCGCCGCATCGTCCCAACGCAGCGGGATGCGCGCAAACGCGCCTTGCTCGTAGCCGTAGGTCAGCCCGTCGTCCTCGTAGAGCGTGAACGCCCCGTCCGCGCCGCCGTACACCCACAGCGTGATGGGATCGGCCGGCTTCTCGTCGGTGTACTGCAACTCCGGACCAAAGGGGATGATTGCGCCCGCGCGGACGTGCACCGGGATGGCATCGTAGGGTGCTGGCGCCGCGATGGTCTGTCCGCCGGCCACCGCCCCGCCGGTCCAGAAGTCATACCATCCCGCCGCCTGCGGCAGGTACACCGGCCGGCTCCGCGCCCCGTATTCCGTCACCGGACTCACCAGCAGCGCCGGCCCGAACAGGTATTCATCGCCGATCTCCCGCGCTTTCGCGTCGTCCCGGAAATCCATCACGAGCGGGCGCATGATGGTGCCGCCCTCCTGCGTCACGGCCCCGGCCAGCGAATAAACGTAGGGCAGCAGGCGGTAGCGCAGCCGGTCGAACTTGAGCTGCGCCTGGTAGGCCGGGCTCGATTCGCCCCCAAACTGCCACATCTCGCGATAGGGAAACTCGCCATGCGTGCGCAGCAGCGGCACGAAGGTGCCGAACTCAAACCAGCGCGTGTTCAACTCGCGCCAGTCCTCGGTATCCGCCTCGGTGGGTTTCCCGTAGATGGGCTCGCCGTTGCTGTCATTGCCCAAGTTCGGCGCGTAACGGCGGGGGACGGAGAATCCACCGATGTCCATGGTCCAGTACGGCACGCCCGAAAGGCAGAAACCCAAACCGGCCGGGATCTGCTTCCGCATGGCCGTCCAGGTCGAGCTGGTGTCGCCGGACCAGACCGCGGCGGCGTAGCGCTGCTGGCCGGCGTAGCCGGAGCGGGTCAGGATGAAGACGCGCTGGTCCGGCGCCGCCGCGCGCTGGCCGTCGTAGACGGCCCCGCTGTTCACCAGCGGAAAGGCATTGAGCACGCGGGAGCCCGGCCCCAGCGCCGTCGGATTCATGTAGCCGCGCTGGACGTCGACCGTCGGGCTGGGCGCGAGTTCTGGCTCGGTCGCGTCCAGCCACCACGCGTCGACGCGCTTGCGGAACAGCTCGCGCTCGATCTGCGACCAGAAAAGCTTCCGCGCGTCGGGATTGAACGCGTCGTAGTACGTGGAGGGGAATCCCACCCAGTCGTGGATCTTCTCCTGCAGGTTGCGCTCGTAGAGGAAACCGCGCGCCCGCATCTCCTCGAAGTTCTTGGTGCCGGCATAGAATTTCGGCCAGACGGAGATCATCAGCCGGGCGTGGTACTGGTCGTGGATCGTGCGGATCATGCCCGCGGGATCCGGAAAGCGCACCGGGTCGAATTCGTGTGAACCCCAGGCGTCGCGCTTCCAGTAAAACCAATCCTGCACGATGTTGTCGAAGGGGATGCCGCGGTTGCGGAAGCCTTGGACCACGTCCAGCAGCTCTAGCGCCGTGCGGTAGCGCTGCCGGCTCTGCCACAGGCCGAAGGCCCAGCGCGGCATCATCGGCGCCCGGCCGGTGAGCTTCCGGTAGCCGGCGACCACCCGGTCGAGATCCGGGCCGTAGACAAAATAGTAATCGGTCCCCTCGCCCACCTCGGACCAGAGCGAGGTGGCGGAATCCGCCGCCGGGGTTTTCCAGCGCAGTTGCACGACCGGCGGATTGCCCGCCCGCGTCCAGTCGAGCCGCAGCGCGTAGCGCCGGCCGGCCTCCAGGTGCACCCGCGCCAAATCGTACCACGGCAGCCACTCCTGCCGCCAGTGGTCGGTGACGAGCTTGCCGTCGACCCAGAGTTTGATGCCACCGTTGGAGTAAGTCTGGAACTGGTAATCCCCGTTCACCTCCGGCACCACGTTGCCCTCCCAGCGCACACTGATGTCGCCCGACGGCGGCAGCTTGGGCTGGATGGCGGTGTTGGGAATGAAGCCCCGGCCGGACGGCATGACGTCGACGCGCTGGTCGATCTGCTGCGCGGCCGGCCGGCTAAAGCTGGCGTCGGCGTGGTACGTGCCGGC
>JBGOXZ010000215.1:0-5318 GCA_041479395.1 Opitutaceae bacterium | reverse complement strand
TGCGAAGCTGGCGGAGGTCGCATGCATCGCCGCGGCGGAGGTGCCAGCCGGCGTGCCCATGGCGCGCTGGGCGCTCGCCTGGTGCCTGCGCCATCCGGCGGTGACCGCCGCCATTCCCGGCTGCAAGTCGCCCGAGCAGGTGCGCGACAACGCCGCGGCGGCAGAACTCGACATCGGCCAATCCTCCCATCCGCAGGCCGCTTGATCCCGCGCCCAAGCTGCCCCGCCCCGGGTCGGCCCCACCGACCTGTGTCACTGATCAGTTGACATGGTCCGGGTGCGCCAGAGAGCGGTCCGGCCTTTTCTAATGCGCCAGGCGCGAGAGCATCGCGTAGATGATCAGCGCCAGGAGCGCGAGGCCGGTGCCGAAAAAGAGGAAGCCGAAGCCCTTGGCGATCTTTTTGCTGCCCTCCCAGTCGTCTTTCACGCGGTAGTCTGCCAGCCGGTTTCCCGCCACCAAGCGATCATACCAGCGTCTCCGCTCGTGGAGCATCTCCGTCTTCGAGATGCGGCCGGAGAAGATCACCGTGTCCATCGGGAACTTCTCGATCCGAAAATGCGTGTTGAAGAAGTGGAAGGTGAAAATGAAGCCGGCGGCCAGCAGCGCCTCGTCGGAGTGCACCACCAGCGCGATATTGATGATCCACCCCGGCAGGAACGCCGTGAAGAATTTCGGGAACCACATGATCAAGCCGGAGAGGCCGATCGCAAAGATGCCCCAAAACACCGCGAAATAGTCGAACCGTTCCCAGTAGGTCCACCGGTCGAATTGCGGCCGCGGGCCCTTGCCGAAGAACCATTTCTGATGCGCGATGAAGTCGCGCCAGTCCTGGAACGAGGGCACCATGGAGTCGGGTCCAAACAGCACCTGCCACGCGCGGCGGAATTCGAGGCGGCTGGTGGCGGGATTGCGCAGGAACTTGCGCCGGCTCCACAGCGTGCGCCCGAGTGCACCCAGATGGAGCCCGAAGTACGCAAACGTGATGATTGCGCCGAAATGATGCAGCGAGCGCGCGACCTCCGGCCCGCCGATCAGATTGAAAATCGTCCTGGCCCAGTCGGTGTAGTAGAACTTGAGCGGCATGCCGGTGATGACCAGCAGCAGGAAGCTGGTCACCATCAGGAGGTGCAGGAAGCGGTCAAACGGGGTGAAGCGGGTGAACTGCTCGTCGTCAGTGTGCGCCTGGACCTTGGCTTCCCGAAAGGTCTTGGAGTCGTGCAGGAAGAGATAGATCGAGCGGACGAGCCAGAAGAGCGTGTGCACGCCAAAGAACGCGAACACGCCGACGAGCAGCGCCGTCATGAACAGGAAGACCCGGTTCAGGAGGGGGTAGTGGGCCTTGTCGAGCGGGTTGGCGTGCGGCTGATATTCGGTGAACTTGAGGCCGACGCCGGGGTGGCACTGCTGGCAGGTGTGGAGGATGCGTTGCTTCGACAGGCGCGAGCGGGGGTCGCTGACGGGGAAAACATCATGGTGGCCGTGGCAGTCGTAACAGGCGGCGACCGCGGAGGCCACATTGGGCCGGCCGAGGGCCATGGCCTTGCCGTGGTAGGTTTCGTTGTAGTGGGCGAGCCGGTCTTCATGGCAGCGACCGCACCGCTGATCACTGAGCGACTTGAAGTTGGAGCCGGTCGGCGTCTCGATCTGGTGCGCGGTGTGGCAGTCGGAGCAGACCGGCCCGCGCTTCTCGCCCTTCACAAGCATCTGGCCGTGCACGCTCTGGTTGTAGAGTTGCTCGATGCCCACATGACACGCACCACAGGTTTTCGCGATGTTGGTGTGATAGGTGCGCGAATCCCGGTCGATGCTGCGTTTGATGTCGTGCACGCCGTGGCAATCGTTGCACGACGGCGCGACGATCAGACCCATCTGCAGCAGGGCCCGCCCGTGAATGCTGTCAAGATACTGGCCGACGACGTGGGGATACTTGATGCGGTAGTCCGCCGTCAGGCCAGGATTGTCGTGGCAGGCCCCGCACGTGCGCGGCAGGTTCAACTTGAAGACGGGGGAATCAAGTTGCTTCACCGGCACGATCTCGTGGCCGCCATGGCAGCTCACACAGGTGGCGGCGCCCGAGGCGCCCATCGTGTGGCTCACGCCGTGGATGCTCGCCGCATACTGCCTGGCCTCCTTCTCGTGGCATGAGCCGCACTCCACCGGCGTGATCGGTTTTTTATGTGGAAGATTCTCGGCGTCGAAACCCTCGTGGCAGTCGGTGCAGTCAAGCGTCCGGTGCACGGACTTGGCAAAAGCGGCTGCGTTGACAAAGAGCGGCACCACCCGGCCCGCTTTCTTCATGGTGAGTTTCTCATCGGTGTGGCACTCGAGGCAGCCGGCGCTGGAGTTGGGCGCGGGTTCTGCGGGCTTGTCCAACGTGGCCACAGCCCCGCGCGCGGCCAAACCCACCCCCAGGCAGCCGAACACGACGAGCGCCCGCCCAAAACGCCGCTTCCGCCGCGGGCTGCACGCCATCCCTGCCGCTTCCGCGTTCTCGAAGCCGGTCTCTCGACCGTCGATTATTGGCAGCGACCTCGTGCCGTGGGTCCACTTCAACATCATCCGAAGGCTACGGCAAATCTTGGTCCACCGTAAAGCAATCCCTTCTCCGCCCGGCCTGAATAAATGTGACGTAATTCCTGCCATAACAAAAGATGCCCATCACGACAGCAAGAAATGCCCATGATAGATCAACCCATGCGATGTCTCGCCCCGAGGTTCCCTGTATGATATTGGTCGATTCAAACCTCCCCGCTGATGCCAAGACTGCGCACGCTCCGCCGCCGGCCGCACCGGATTCGCATCTTCCGGTGGTGCGGTGCGCTGTCGCTGGGCGCCGCGTGGGTGGCGCTGCCGGGAGCCTTGCGCGGCGCGCCGGAGTCCTCCTCTGTCCCGCCCCCCAACGCTTCCGCCGCCTGCCTCGAGTGCCACACGGACGAGAAACTCACCATGAAGAAGGCGGGGCGCATGGTATCCCTTTTCGCCGATCCGGTGGTGCTTGCCAAGTCCGCGCATCGCTCGCTCGAATGCACCGATTGCCACGAGAACTTCGCTGGCGAGAATCTTCCGCACAAGAAGCCGATCACACCGGTGGATTGCGGCTCATGCCACGAGGATACGGGCCGCCGGCACGTTTTTCATTCGCGTCTGGCGCGCTCGCCCCTGCCGAAAGGTGAGGACACCTCGTGCGCCGCATGCCACGGCACCCATGCCGTCGCACGCGTCAAGTCAGCCGATTTCCCTTTCGCCTCCCCGAAGCAGACCGATTCCTGCGGCCGCTGCCACCTGCCGGCGCGCGACCATTTTGTTGCCTCGGCGCACGGCCGCACGCTCGCCGCCGGCATGAAGGAGGCGCCGGCCTGCCTGGATTGCCACCGCCAGCCAGTGGCCCGCCGCCCGGAAGATAGGATTCGCATCGAACTCAAGCTCGCGCAGACCCGCCTCTGCGAATCCTGCCATCTCAAGAAGTCCGAGGTGGGCGCCCGGACTCTGCTTGGCTCGAGGTTCGTGGGCTCGTTTGAGCTCAGCGCGCACGGCGCAGCCCTCACGCGCGGCATCGTGGCCGCCGCCAACTGTGTCGACTGCCACGGCAGCCACGAGATGAACCAGGCCATGGTCGCCGGCTCCCGGGTCAACAAGTCCCGCCTGCCCGAAACCTGTGCGCGCTGCCACCAGACCCAGACCGCCGAGTACAATTTCAGCGCGCACGCCATCGCCCTGCGCAAGGGCAACCTCGACTCGCCCGTATGCACCGACTGCCATGGCGAACACGACATTCTCGCGCACACCAACCCGGACTCACCCGTGTACGCGCGCAACGTCGCCCAGCAGGTGTGCGCTTCCTGTCATGCTTCCCTCCACCTGACTAAGAAATACGGTCTCCCGGCTGACGCCTTCCAGACATTCTCCGACAGCTACCACGGCCTGGCGGTGCGCGGCGGCGCGGTGGCGGTCGTCAACTGTGCAAGCTGCCACCGCTCGCATGCGATCAAATCGTCCCTTGATCCGACCTCGAGTGTTTACCGGGACAATCTGGTCGCCACTTGCGGCCAGTGCCATCCCGGCGCCAACAAGCGCTTCACGATCGGTCGCGTACATGTGAGCCCCGCGCAGCGCGCCGCGAGCCCGATCCTCTACTGGATCGCCAATCTCTACGTCGCCCTGATCTTCCTGGTTATTGGCGGCATGACAGTGCACAACCTGTCCGACTTCATTCGTAAACTCCTGCGCAAGCTCGCCACGCAGCGCGGCGAAATTCCGATGGAGCCGGTGTCACACCGCCTCTACCTGCGCATGACGGTGCACGAACGCCTGCAGCACGCCGCGCTGGCGATCAGCTTCATCCTGCTCGTCATCACCGGCTTCATGCTGCGCTACCCGGAGTCCTGGTGGGTCGCGGCCATCCGTGATGTGAGCAGCAGTGCGTTCGTCGCGCGGGGCCTCATCCACCGGCTGGCCGGCGTCGGATTGATCGCGACGGGTCTGTGGCATGTGGGCTACCTCCTGTTCGCGCCCAAGGGCCGGGAGCTTTTCCGCGACCTGCTTCCCGCCTGGCGCGATCTCACGGATCCGTGGAAGGTGCTGCAATACAACCTGGGTTTTGCGCCGGAAAAGCCCAAATTCGGCCGCTTCAGTTACATTGAGAAAACCGAATACTGGGCCCTGATTTGGGGCACCCTGCTCATGGGCGCCACCGGCGTCATCCTCTGGTTCGAGAATACCTCGATGGGGCTTTTCACCAAGCTCGGCTTCGACATCTCCCGCACAATTCACTTCTACGAGGCCATTCTCGCCACCCTCGCGATCTTGGTGTGGCATTTCTACTTCGTGATCTTCAACCCCGACGTCTATCCGATGAACCTCGCCTGGCTCACCGGCCAGGTCTCCGAACAGCAAATGCGTGAGGACCACCCGCTCGAACTCGAGCGCCTGACGCAGGACGGCGCGGGTGCCGATCCATCGTCGACACCGGCCCAGAAACCGGATCATCCTGACGACCAACTGCCCTCTTGAACCGAAGTTGAAACTCCAACCCCGGGCGGCGTTCCCGCCGCCCCAAGAAACATCGGAGGCCGCATGCATCCGACTATCAGACTTCGCCTCGATCCTGAGGAGTATGCCCCGATCGCACGACTCGCCAAAGAGCTGCACGTCACCCCTGAAGCCATTGCCTACGCCGGTCTGAACAGCATCATGCAGCGCGGCCGGGAAGCCGGCGCTCAAAGGGAGATCGTCGCCCTTCATTTCGGCCGGCACCAAGGTCTGCCCACGTGGGCCGACGACGCCCGCGGCGTGCACATCTACGAGAGCAAACAGGACG
>JBGOXZ010000214.1:0-5322 GCA_041479395.1 Opitutaceae bacterium | reverse complement strand
GACGGACGCCGCGAGGAATTTGACCGCGAAAAAATCCTGCACGCCATCCGCGCCGCCTGCCACAAACGCCCGGTCGACCTCGAGCAAATCACAATGATGGTCGATGACGTCATTGATGCGCTGGAGGCCCAATACGAAAACGAAATCCCCAGCCGGGCCATCGGCGAAGAAGTGATGCGCCATTTGCGCCGCATCGACCAGGTGGCCTATGTGCGTTTCGCCAGCGTCTACAAGGAGTTCCGCGACGTCTCCGAGTTCATGGAGGAGATCAGCAATCTCGGAAAGCCGAAGAAATGACCAGCAGCGACCATCTGCGCCGCCTCCACTTCATCAACGCGCTATTCGCGGGCCTCACTGGTCACGACCTCTATCTGGCGCAGCAGATCCAGGCGGCCATCACCACCAGTCTGGCCGGGGAGAAGAGCCAGCCGCCCGTTTCTGGTGAGCCAGCCGAGCCCGGCGATCCGGCTTTCACGGCCGCCGCCGCGCGCCTCCTTGAGCGCCTCTGCGACGGCCGGCAGGACCACGGTTTCTTCCACTGGGACGCCGCGGATTCCGCGGCCGCCGCCACACCCCTCTTCACCCGTGGAATGGTCCTGGAGGGTCTCCGCCGCCTGGCGCCCTATCGCGAATCCACCCTGCTCGTCACCAATCTCCGGCCGGCGCACTGCCCGCCGCGCCGCCGCTGGACCGACCGGCGCCGGCGTGAATACCGCGAGTCGCTGGCGCTCATCCGCGACCTCGCCGCGGCCCGCAGCCGCCGCAGCGCCAGCCTGAATCTGCTGTTCCTTTGACCACCGATTTCACGGATGGGCACAGATCAAATCATCCGTGTTCATCAATATGATCAGTGGTAAGACGAATCCGTGATGGGCAAAACCGTCTTCCAACGCATCATCGACCGCGAGATTCCGGCCCGGATCGAATACGAGGACGAACACTGCATCGTCATCCATGATATTCATCCGCAAGCCCCGGTGCATCTGCTCCTCATCCCGAAGCAGGCCATTCCGCGCCTCGGCGAGGCCGGCCCGGCCAACCAGGCTGTCCTCGGCCACCTGCTGCTCACCGCGGCGGCGGTCGCGAAGAAAATGAATTTGGTCGACGGTTTCCGGCTCGTCATCAACAACGGCCGTCACGCCACCGAGTCGGTCCCGCACTTGCACGTGCACCTGCTGGCCAAACGCCAGATGAGCTGGCCGCCGGGCTGAGCCCCAATCCGAGGAGAGCAGAATCGGTCTCAGCCTCCCATGACCGCGTCCGCCGCGCCCTTGCCTGCACTCTCGGTCGTCGTCCCCTTTTTCAATGAAGAAGCCGTGGCCTGCGCCGTGATCGACGAACTTTGCCAGGAACTTACCGTGCTCGGGCTGGAATGGGAGGCGGTCTTCGTCAACGACGGCAGCACCGATGGTACCGGCGCCGCCCTGGCGCGGGCTTGCGCCAAGTGGCCGCAAGGCCGGATGGTGAATCTTCCCGAGAACCGCGGCCAGGGCCTCGCCTTGCTGCACGGCATCAACCAGACCCGCGCGCCGATCATCGCCATCATGGATGGCGACGGCCAGAACGTGCCCGCTGATCTCGGCGTGCTGCTGCCTGTGCTCGACCGCGCCGACCTGGTCGTCGGCGTCCGCACTCCGCGGCACGATTCGTGGCTGCGCCGCCGGATGTCGCGCATCGCCAATGCCGTCCGGGGCTGGATCCTTCATGACGGTGTAACCGACGCCGCCTGTGCGCTCAAAGTTTTCCGCCGCGAACTCATCGCCACCTTTCTGCCGGCCGGTGCCTATATGTTCCATCCCTACATGCCGGCGTTTGCCATCGCCGCCGGTTACCGGGTGGCAGAGCACCCGGTGCGCCATCGCCCGCGCCACGGCGGCCGATCGAAATACGGCCTGCGCGTGATGCTCTTCCGTCCGCTGTTCGACACCCTGACGATCGGCTGGCTCCTGCGGCGCCGGCGCCGCGCCCAGCCGCGGGGCGGCTCCGCCAGATTTGAGATTTGAAATTGACGATTCGCGACGCGTCGGGCCGGACGCTCTTGCGCCACGGATTTTACAGCTGGGACCGGCGCTACGCGCCGCGCGCTTCGAAGGTTCCGTCGACGCGTTTGACCACGAGCCGTTTCAACTCAAGCAGCATGAGCGTGGCACCCAGTTCGTGGGCCGGCATCTGCGTGAGCCCAATGAGCGCGTCGATATTCAGAATGGATCCGCCGCGAAAGCACTCGAAGACGCGCTGCTCCGCCTCGCTCAGGCGGTTGGGCATTCCGCCCGGGTTGGCGGCGACGGGCACCGGCGTCGGCCGCAGGCCATCGAGGTAGTTCAGCTCGGCGAGAATGTCGTCCACGCCCGTCAACAGCGTGGCTCCATCCCGGATGAGCTGGTGGCAGCCGTGGCTGGAGGGCTGGTCAATGCGACCGGGCACGGCAAAAATGAGCCGCCCGTGTTCGCCGGCAAACCGCGCCGTGATCATCGCGCCCCCGTCGACGTCGCTCTCCACCACCACCACCGCCTCGCAGATGCCCGAGATAATGCGGTTGCGCATTGCGAACGACTGCCGGTCGGCGCGCCGGCCGAAAGGAAACTCCGACAAAACCGCGCCCGTCTCGGCAATGCGCCGGTAGAGGTCGAGATTCTCCGGCGGGTAGATGAAGTCCAGGCCGGTGCCGAGCACCGCCGCGGTGCGGCCGCCGACGGACAGCGCCCCCTCATGGGCGGCGGTGTCGATGCCGCGCGCCAGCCCGCTCACCACGCAGAAGCCGCGCTCGCCCAGCTCGGCGCCGAGCTTTTTGGCGACCGACTGTCCATAGAGCGTCGTGCGGCGGCTGCCGACGATCGCGATGCCGGGATGTTCAAAGGCATAGGAACCCTTGCGGTAAAGCCCGATGGGCGGATCGTGGATCTGGCGCAGCAGCTTGGGATAGGCGTCGTCCCGCGTGGTGATGAAGGTCGCGCCCGTCTCGGCGAGTTTCTTTTCCTCCCGCGCCAGGTCGAAATGCTCGCACCACTGCGCGATGGTCTGGGCGATGGCCGGCCCGACGCCCTTCACCGTTTCGAGCCGTCTTCGTCCGGCCGTAAAGATCGCCCGCGGGTCGCCGCCCAGTTCCTCCAGGAGGCGGTTGGTCGTAATCGGGCCGATATTGGGCAGCGCGTTCAACACGAGAAGCGCCTGCCGCTCTGTGAGTTCAGCGGCCATTGGACGCCAGCCGCAACGCGGGGGAAAGATAATCGAGCAGCTGCGTCGCCTCCACCGCCACCTGGCCCCGGTCACGCGCGAGCAGATCGGCGGCGAGGCCGTGCCACACCACGCCGCGGCACGCGGCCGGCACCGGCTCGTGCGTCGACTGGGCCAGCAGCCCGCCGACCAATCCCGCCAGCAGATCGCCGCTGCCGCCGCGCGCCAGCACCGGTCCGCCAAAGAAACTGTGATAGACGCGGTCGCCGTCGGCGACGCGCGTGACCGGGCCTTTCAGCACGACGGTGGCACCCGTTTCGTGCGCCACGGCGCGCAATACGGCCGAACTCGCCTCGCGGCCGCCGGCGAGCCGTTTGAATTCGCCGGCATGCGGTAGACAGACGATGGGGCCGCCCCGCGCCGCGGCGAGCACCGCGGGTTGCAGCGCGTCCGCGTCGAGCACCGCCGGGATCGCGGCCAGCTTGACGACCTCGCCGACCAGAGTGAGTGCCTCGCGCTCCGGACCAAGCCCGGGTCCCATGACCAGGGCCGTGGCCCGCTCGAGCCGGGCGCGGAGCAACGGCAGCCCCTCCGGCGCGAGACTGCCGCCGGGCGTCTCGGGCCAGGCGATCCAGATGGCTTCCGGGGCGCGGGCGGCATACGCCGCCGCGAGCGATTGCGGCACGAAGGCGGTGACCAGCCCAACCCCGCTGCGCAGCGCGGCGCGCACGCACATCAAGACCGCGCCGGGGTAGTGGCGGGACCCGCCGATCACGAAAAGATGGCCGAACGTGCGCTTGTCCGACTGCGGTGCGCGCAAGGCGGCCAGCGGCGCGAGCATCGAAGATTTGAGGACAAAATCTGTAGGAAGCGCGCTTGCGCGCGATGGAACAGATGAATCGCCCGCGAGCGGGCTTCCTACATAGGTCGGCTCAAAAAACCCCAAGTCCAGGTAGCGCAGCCGGCCGACCGCGTCGCGATGGCGCTCGGCCAGGAGGGGCGCCTTCACACTCCCCGTCGCATAGGTGAAATCGGCGCGGAAGGTGATCGCGCCCGTCTCCTCGCCCGTCCCGCTGGGCAGGTCGACGGCGGCCCGGAGACGGATGCCCGGATGAACGTTGGCCCGCCGGAGCACCTCGGTGGTGGCGGCATCCACCGGGGGATGAAATTGGAAACCGAAGATGCCGTCGAGACAGAGGTCATAGTCCACCTTGCATTCCGGATTACCCTTTTTCGGCGACAACTTTGTCACCCGTCCGGCGGCGATGCGCAGAAGTTCCCGCCAGGCCCGCCACGCCAGCGGTCGGAGGGCGCGTTCGCCGGCGGCAAAAAGCACCGTTGCGGTCGCCGCCGGGTGCTGTTGGAGGATGGCCTTGGCCGCCAGCAGCGCGTCGCCGCCATTGTGGCCCTTGCCGGCCAGCACGAGCACGCGGCCGGCGGCGGGAAAGCCGCCGATCTCCCGGAAATCCTCGAGCACGGCCCCGGCCACGGCGGCGCCGGCGCGCTGCATCGCCGACCACTCCTGTTCCTCGTCGCCGCCGAACAGCCGCGCCTCCAGCGCCTTCGCCTCGGCGCAGGTGAGGATGGGATCGGACCAGGCGGAGTTCATCGAGAAGATACGGACGCCCCAATCAGGTCACAGAGGGCACAGAGACCGACAGGAGATCACGGAGAGTTGATTGGTGCGAACCATATCCAGCCGGGATCAATGCCCCGGTTCCAGTCAAAGGATTTCGCAGTTCCGTCTCGGTGATCTCTGTGCATCCTCCGTGAACTCCGCGGCCTCATTCCGATGCTCGATTACTTCTGGTTACGCACCAGCGCGGCGACGGCCATCGCGTAGGTTTCAATGTGCGAAAGCGTGAGCCAGACGTGCGTGGCGCCGACCTGTTGCAGCAGCGTTTCGCCTTTCGCATCGAGCCGCACGAGCGGCTGCTGACGCGCGCCATGATAGACGGAGATG
Source organism: Opitutaceae bacterium (assembly GCA_041479395.1). Classification (GTDB taxonomy): domain Bacteria; phylum Verrucomicrobiota; class Verrucomicrobiia; order Opitutales; family Opitutaceae; genus Fen-1467. The sequence continues at coordinate 185 of JBGOXZ010000214.1, read as the reverse complement.
GACGTCCAGTCCAGATGGGTGCCGATGCCGGTGGTAAACGCCTTGGACACCGCCTCCTTCGCCGCCCAGCGGGAGGCCAGGTGCTTGTGCGGGTACTTGACTGAAAAGCAGTAGTCGCGCTCCTCCGGGGTGAATATCCGCCGGAGAAAACGCTCGCCGTGGCGCTCGATGACGCCGCGAATGCG
>JBGOXZ010000213.1:0-5331 GCA_041479395.1 Opitutaceae bacterium | reverse complement strand
GGAGAAACAGCTCCGGCTCGCCGGCATCACCGCCGCCCATCCGCGGACGCCGGTGCTCATTGAACTGGTGCAGCGGATTCGCGGGCTGCCCCGGCACCTCGGCCAGCATTCCGGCGGCATGGTGCTCTGCGCCGGGAGCCTCGATCGCATCGTTCCGCTCGAAAACGCCACCATGCCCGGGCGCGTGGTCATCGAGTGGGACAAGTCCGACTGCGAAGACATGGGCATCGTCAAAGTGGACCTGCTCGGCCTGGGCATGATGGCGGTGCTGGAGGAGAGTCTCGCCACCTGCCAGGACCGCGGCCGCCCGGTCGATCTGGCGCGGATCCCGAAGGATGACCCAACCACCTTCGCCCTGCTGCAGAAGGCGGACACGGTCGGCGTCTTCCAGGTCGAGAGCCGGGCGCAGATGGCCACCCTGCCCCGGATGAAACCCGAGAACTTCTACGACCTGGCGGTCGAGGTGGCGATCATCCGCCCGGGCCCGATTCAGGGGAAGGCTGTGCATCCCTATCTGGAACGGCGCGCCGGGCGCCAGACGGTGACCTATCTCGACGAACGCGCCCGGCCCATCCTGGAACGCACCCTCGGCGTCGTGCTGTTTCAGGAGCAGATCCTGCGGCTCGCGATGGAGCTGGGCGGATTTTCTGCGGCGGAAGCGGACGAACTCCGCCGGGCGATCGGGTTCACGCGCTCCCCGGAACGGTTGAAGCGCATGGAAGTCAGGCTGCGCAGCGGGTTGCAGAAAAACGGGGTGACGGACGGAGCCATCGAGGAAACCGTTCATTCGCTCGCCACGTTCGCGCTCTATGGGTTTCCCGAGTCGCACGCGATCTCGTTCGCGCTGATTGCCTACGCCTCGGCTTATCTCAAGGTGCACCGTCCGGCGGAGTTTTACGCGGCGCTCCTCAACAACCAGCCGATGGGATTCTACTCGCCGGCGACCATCGTCCAGGACGCCCGCCGGCACGGCGTCACCGTCCGGCCGGTGTGCGTGCTGGCGTCGCGCCACAAGGCCTCCGTCGAGGGCGACAACATCATCCGGGTGGGCTTCGCGTCCCTGCGGGGACTGCGCACACCGAATATCGAACAGCTGCTCGCGGAACGATCCCGTGCGCCTTTCTCCTCAGTGGACGACTTCGTCCGGCGCACGCGGTTCAGCGAGCCCGAACGGCGCCTCCTCGCCTCCGCCGGTGCGCTCAACGGGCTCGCCGGCGACCGCCGCCGCGCTTTGTGGGCGGTGGCGCGCAACGACTTTGACGATGACCTCCTGGCCGGCGCACCCGACGAGGACCGGTCGGGAGATGCGCTGGTGCCGATGACCCTGATGGAGCGGATCCAAGCGGATTACCGGAGCGCCGGCCTCACGACAGGGAACCACCCCATGCACCTGCTCAGAACGCAGTTTCCGGATCTCTGGCGCGCCGATGAGCTGCCGCTGGCGGAGAACGGCACCCGCATTCGCGTCGGCGGCAGCGTCATCACCCGTCAGCGCCCAGGCACGGCCAAAGGCGTGGTGTTCGTGTCGCTTGAAGACGAGACCGGCATCGTCAATGCAATCGTCCAGCCGCAGCTGTTTGAAAGGCAGCGCCTGGTCATCACCCAATATCCCGCCCTCATCATCGAGGGAAGGGTGCAGGCCAAGGACGGAGTGATCCACGTCTTGGCCGAAAACGTGGCCCCGCTTCGCGCCAGCGAACTGCCCGCGCAATCATCGCACGATTTTCATTGAAAGCGAGGGGCTGAACAGCGCGGGTCCGACGACGCGAAATCCCGCCGGCGACATTTCGCCCAAGTCAGCAGCGCGCCTTGGGTTGCGCAGTAGCCATCCGAACTAAACTGATATGTTACGATTTCACCTTTGCCCCTTTCTACAAAGTTTGCCAAATACGAACAAACGCGATCGACACGCTGTCTCACCATGGAGCTTCCGATGCCCGCAACTCAACAGGACAGCCGCAAACCTGAGGAGGTGGCCGGCCACGGTGCCCGTGCGCCGCGGTCATGGCGGATCGCCGCCACATGGGCGCTGTTCGGGCTGCTGGCTGCCGGCTCGTCCGCGGCGGCACCGACCGGAAAGGTGGGGCGCGTTGCCTACCCCGACAGCGTCAGGGAAATTCCCGCCGCGACGAACGGGACCACGGCCGCGCAACACCGGGCCCGGATCGTGCGCGCCGCCTTGGATTCAGCCGAGACCGACGCGACGATTGATTTCGAGGTCGCGCTCAAGATGCGGAACTTCGCCGAGCTGCAGGCCCGGGTGGCTCGCGGCGAAATCATTCCGCGCGAGGAGATGGCCGCGAAGTACTTTCCCCTCGCGGCCGACTACGAGGCGGTGCGCACCTGGCTCAACGCCAAAGGACTGACCATCTCGTCGGAAGATTCCACCCGCCTGTCGATCTTCGCCCGCGGCTCGATCAGCCAGGTCAAGGAGGTGTTCGAGGTGGAATTCGCCCGCGTGGCTACGGACGAGGGTGAATATACCTCGGCCATTACGGCGCCCAGCGTGCCCATCGGCCTGGCCGCACCCCTCCTCGGGGTCAACGGACTGCAACCGCACCTGCGACCGCAAAAGATGGCCAGCACTCTTGGTGTGCAGAAAGCTTCGCTGTCAAATCCGAATTCGCCACCCTATCTGCCCGCCGCGATCCTCAAAGCTTACAGCGCCAACACCACTGGTCTGACCGGCGCCGGGCAGACTATCGCCATCGTGATCGATACGTGGCCGCTGGACAGTGACCTGACCACGTTCTGGAACCGGTGCGGCATCAACCCGTCGCTCAGCCGCATTCAAAAAATCCAGGTCAATGGGACTCCGACCCCGCCGGATCCCACGACGCTGGACTTAAATGGAGTGCCGGTCGGCACGGAGGCGGTTATCGATGCAGAACTGACCAGTGCAATCGCCCCCGGCGCCACCATCCGGATTTATTCCGTCGGCTCGCTCGATTTCCGGTATCTCACGCGGGCCTACCAGCAAATCTATGACGAGATGCTATCGCAACCGGGAATGCATCTGGTCAATCTCTCCTACGGCATCGCAGAGAGCTTTTTGCTGGCTAACGCGCCTTCTCAACTGCAGTCCGATGCCCAGAATTTCGCGGCACTGGCCAGCGCCGGTATTACTGTGTTCGCTTCGTCCGGTGATGGGGGCTCCAATCCAAACGATAATGGGCGTTACAGCGCCTCGTCCCCCGCGTCGCCATCCCACCCCGCCAGTGACCCGAATGTGACCGGCGTCGGCGCCACGACCCTGAGGCTGGACCAGAGCAGCGGCGTGACCAGCAGCGAGACCGGCTGGACGCTCAGCAGCACCGGCGGCAACGCCGCCAGCGGCGGTGCCATCAGCACATTCTTCGCGCGCCCGGACTGGCAGATGGGCACGAACGTGAGCGGCAGCATGCGCCTGGTGCCTGACGTTTCGGTTGTGGGCGATCCGAGCACTGGAGCCTACATCGTGAATGTCGGCACCGACTCCACCCTCTGGGGCGGCACGAGTATCAGCGCCCCTATCTGGTCAGGCTTTGGCGCATTGATCAACCAAGCGCGGGCCACGGCCGGCCAACAACCTCTCGGCCTTTTCGGGCCTCATCTCTACCCCTTGATAGGCACCACCAGCTTTCGAGACATTACCAGCGGGAACAACGGACTCTACAATGCGGGTGTCGGCTACGACATGGTCACAGGAGTGGGCACACCCAATGTCGCTGCACTCGCTCAGACGCTCGGCGCCCCCAGTTTTGCACCTACGATCACCGCCCAGCCCACGAGCCAGACCGTGGCCATCGCTCAAAATGCCACCTTTGCGGTAACTGCCAATGCGAACCCGGTTCCGAGCTACCGGTGGCAGCGCCAGGCGGCGGGCAGCACATTGTGGAGCGATTTGAGCAACACCGCCACCTATGGCGGTACCGCCACCGCGACATTGACGGTGAACTCCGTTACGGCGGCGATGAGTGGAGATTCGTTCCGATGTACTGCCACCAACGAGGTCGGCACGGTCACGACCTCATCGGCCACGCTCATTGTCGCCAGCCCGCTGACGATCATCACCCTCGCCGGCCAGGCGGGCAGCAGCGGCAGTGCCGATGGCACGGGCGCCGCCGCGCGGTTCAACCATCCTTCCGATCTGGCCATCGACAGCACGGGCAACGTGTATGTCACGGACACCAACAATCAAACGATCCGCAAGATCACTTCCGCCGGCGTCGTCAGCACCTTCGCGGGCCTGGCGGGCAGCTCCCCCGGCAGCGCCGATGGGATCGGCACAGCCGCTCGTTTCAACAATCCGACGGGCATCACGGCAGACGGTTCCGGCAATCTTTACGTCGCCGACACTGACAACCATACCATCCGCCGGATCTCTTCGGCCGGCGCAGTCACCACCTTCGCCGGTCGAGCTGGCAGCCCCGGCAGCACTGATGGCAGCGCCGCGCAGTTCAATTCGCCTTCCGACGTCACGGTCGATGGCGTCGGCAACGTGTACGTCGCCGACACACGCAACCACACAATCCGCAAGATCGCCCCTGCCGGCGTCGTCAGTACCCTGGCGGGTCAGGCGGGCAGCAGCGGCAACGCGAACGGTTCCGGCAGTGTGGCGCGGTTCTCGGCCCCCGAGGGCGTGGCGGTCGACAACGCCGGCAACGTGTACGTCGCCGACACCAACAATCATACGATTCGTAAGGTCACCCCCACGGGCGCCGTCAGCACGCTCGCCGGTCTAGCCGCGGTGAGCGGCACGAGCGACGGCGCCGGGAGTGGCGCAAGATTCCAGTTCCCTTCGGACCTTGCCGTGGATGGGTCCGGCAACCTCTATGTTGCCGACACCGACAACCATGCCATTCGGATCGTCAATCCGGTTGGGGCAGTCGGAACCGTCGCCGGCCAAGCGGGGGCCAGTGGCAGCACGGACGGCACCGGTAGTAGCGCGCGCTTCTATTATCCCGCGGGAGTCGCGGTGGACGGATCCGGCAATGTTTACATTGCAGACACCAACAATCACACGATCCGGAATAGCACGACTGCCACAGTTCCGGTGATCCAGACGCAACCGCAAAGCCAAACGGTGAACGTTGGCGCCAACGTTTCATTCTCCGTGGTGGCAACGGGCGTGCCTGCGCCGACCTACCAGTGGCAATTCAACGGCACGGCGATCAGCGGCGCCACCAGCGCCACATTGAACCTGATCAACGTCCAGACGACCAACGCGGGCTCCTATACCGTCGTCGTCTCCAACAGCGCCGGCAGCACGACCAGCAACGCGGCATCCCTGACGGTCAACACGCCCGCTCCTTCACCCAGCGCGTCCTCTGGTGGCGGCGGGGGCGGCGG
>JBGOXZ010000212.1:0-5337 GCA_041479395.1 Opitutaceae bacterium | reverse complement strand
AAGTAAGCGCATCCCCTTTTCAGAACCAGACGCCGCCGCCCAGGGTTTCCCCCGCGGCGGCGTTTGCTTTGGCGGATGCGGGCCACGGCGCAGCCGGGGCGGGAGCAGTCGCCCGGGAGAGATCGGGCTTGACGGCGGGGATATTGAAGTGATATCACCTCAATATCTCCCATGAAGTCATTCTCCGACATCTCCAGGAGGCGGCTGCTCGGGACCGCCGCCGGATTGTTATTGGCGGGCGCAGTCCTGCTGACGGGCATCGGTTGGGTCGGATTTGAACGCATCGCACCCGCCTCAGCTCCGGTGGCATATTTGGATCCGGTGATGCCGCTGCTGCCGTTGACCACCATCCACCTGTTTAATCTCCAGCCATGAATATATCAGAAGAAAACCCTGCTCATCCCCGCAATCGCGAGCATCCCGTGCGCGCAGCCAGTGGTTGGCTGTGGCTGTTTGTGACCCTCGTTCTCTACGTGGCGGCCGTCTGGGCCTTCGTCGCCGGGCTCATGGCGACCACGGCCCGTCATGAGGGTGGGGGCTGGCTGCTGGCTGGGGCTGGTGTCCTGCTGGTCCTGGCCGTCACCAGCAGCAACGGCTTCTTCACCCTCCAGCCCAACGAAGCCGCCGTGTTGATCCTGTTCGGCGCTTACAAGGGCACGGTGCGCGACAGCGGCTTTTTCTGGACCAACCCCTTCAACCGGAAGGGCAAGATTTCGCTCCGCGCCCGCAACCTCAACGGTGAGAAACTCAAGGTGAACGACAAGCGCGGCAATCCCATCGAAATCGCCGCGGTCGTCGTCTGGCGCGTCCAGGACACCGCCCAAGCCTGCTTTGACGTCGACAACTACGAGCATTACGTGGCCGTCCAGAGCGAATCGGCGGTGCGTCACCTCGCCAGCGGCTACGCCTATGACGAGGGTGAGCTGGATGAAATCACGCTGCGTGGCGGGAGCGACGCCGTTTCCGCCGCTTTGCGCGAGGAGTTGCATCAACGGCTCGAAAAGGCCGGCGTGCAGGTGGAGGAGGCGCGGCTCACGCATCTCGCTTATGCCCCCGAGATCGCGCAGGCCATGCTGCGCCGCCAGCAGGCCGAGGCCATCATTGCCGCGCGCCAGAAGATTGTGCATGGCGCGGTCAGCATGGTCGACATGGCCCTCAAGGAACTCGCCGAAAAGCACGTCGTCCATCTCGACGAGGAGCGCAAGGCCGCCATGGTCAGCAACCTCCTCGTCGTGCTCTGCGGCGAAGCGGAGGTTCATCCCGTCGTCAACACGGGCACGCTCTACAACTGAGCCGCGCCAACGGCTCACCGCGAACGCAGCGAAGGATCCACTCTTACCTCAACGCTTCCCATGCAATATCGCATCATCTCCGTCACCAACTGCTTCTCCTGCAAACGGGCGCTTGAACGCCTCACGAAGGAAGTCAATGACGCCATCGCCCAAGGCTGGGAGCCCTTGGGGGGCGTGGCCATCGCCTACGGCAACCAGCTCGTGCAGACCATGATCAAGCGCCGCTGAAGACATTGCCGCGTGCCGCCATCCCGGTTCATTCCTGATGCCGAATTCGCGCCCGCCTCGATCGGTGCCCGTGTCCGGATGATGACGTTGTTGTCCTTCGTGGCCGTGGTCATCGTGGGGACGGTTGTCGTGGTGCTGATGCTGCAGGAGCGCCGCCCGCCGCCGTGGCCGGTGTTTGTGGCGAGCGGGATCGCGCCCGTGATCGTAGCGGCCATCTGGTTCACGGCGCGCATCGAGCGTTACCGCGTGGTCGACGAGGAACTGCGGATTGAGCTGCCATTTCGGACCGTGCGGTTTTCCCTGGCCGGGCTCCAGGGCGCGACGCCGGATCGCGAAGCCCTCCGCGGCGCCCGCAAGATCGTCGGCAACGACGGCCTCGGCGCGATCAGCGGACGCTTTCGCAGCAAGCGGCTGGGGCGGTTCCACGCCTATGTGACCGACGCGGAGCATGCCGTCGTCCTGCGCTGGCCGGGCCGCTGCCTGGTCATTTCTCCGCAGCATCCCTCCTTGTTCGTCGAGACCGTGCGCAAACGCGCCGGGCTCTCCGTCTGACCCGATGTCGTCCGAAGATCGCAAAGCCTTTCTGCTCCGCATCGACCCGAAGCTCTGGGCCGAGCTTGAGGCGTGGGCCGGCGACGAGCTGCGCAGCGTGAATGGCCAGATCGAGTTCCTCCTTCGCCAGGCGGTGCAGCAGCGCCGCAAGAAGCAGCTCAACGAAGGTTCCGCGGAAGAGTCCGGCCGCGATCGGTGACGGAGATCCCTGCGCAATCCACCGGATTCGCGCTGATCATCCGGTTTGCCGCTGCGGTGGCGCGGTGGATCGATCCACCCGCCGTTCCGGGCGACCCGCCGGGGGCGGGGATTCGCAAAGTTCGAATTGGCGAGGAAATCATTCGGAGATTGCACCGCCGGTGTCTGCGGTGAAGATGGATGCGGTTCAGCCTCGCGCCATCGACCATGCCCATCGTAATCCGCCGACGCACGCAGCTCCTCGTCTGGACCCTTATCACCGTGTGCGGCGGGCTGGCGGGCTGGTGGCAGGCGATGCGCGTGCGCTCCGGGAACCTGCGCGAGCTGCTCGACGACGTTCAGCGCTGCGCGGTGGCGTTCCCTCCCGGGGAGATGAGCTCGCTCGCCGGCACGCCGGCGGACCTGGCCAATCCCGCCTACCTCTCGATCAAAACCCGCCTGGCCCGGCTGCGGCAGGTTCATCCGGACATCCGGTCTGTCTGCATCGTCCGTTACGTGCCGGAAACCGGCCGAGTCGTTCTCCTCGCCGACTCCGAGTCGCCCGACTCGAGGAAGATTTCCAATCCCGGCGACGAGTATGCCGGCGCCGCCGGCCGGCCGGATCAGCGGGCGGTCTTCCGTGGCAACTTACCCGCCTCCGCCGGGCCGCTGGTCGATGCAGCGGGGACCTGGATCTCGGGCTATGCGCTCCTCAGTGAGCACCCGCCGGCCGGGGGTTTGGCCCAGGCGCGCGAGATTCTTGCGCTCGACGTTGCGGTGAACCACTGGCGCCGCGACCTGTTCGTGGCCGGCCTGCGGACCGCCCTCTCTGTCTGGCTGCTGCTGGGTCTTCCTTTCGGTGGCTGGCTGGCGGTTCGCCGCCAGCACAAGCAGAGCGATCTCATTCAGAAGCTCTCCCAGGCCGTCGAACAAAACCGTTCCGCCCTGGTCATCACCGGTCCTGACCGGCGCATCGAGTATGTGAACGCCGGGCTGTGCGCCATCACCGGCTGGCGGCGCGAGGAGCTGATCGGGCAGCCCGTGCGCATGCTTGCCTCCAGCGAGGCGACCGACGAGAAATATCAGGAGATCCTCGTTGCCGTCCGTGCCGGCCGCACCTGGCAGGGGGAAACCATCAATCGCCGCAAGGACGGCAGCACCTATCCCGCGCGCTCCGTCGCCTCGCCGGTGCACGACGCCGCGGGCCGCCTCACGCACATCATCGCCGTCATCGAGGACGTTTCGGAACGCAAGCAGGTCGAGGCCGCGTTGGTGTACGCGCGGGAGCGCGCCGAGGCCGGCGAGCGCGCCAAGGGGCAGTTCCTCGCGATGATGGGGCACGAGATCCGCACGCCGCTCAACGGCATCATCGGGTTTGCCAGCCTCCTCCTCGACACGCCGCTCACCCCCGAGCAGCACGAATGCGTCCAGACCATCCACAACAGCGGAGCGGCGCTGCTGCAGCTGACCAGCGACGTGCTCGACTATTCGAAAATCGATGCAGGGCGCCTGAGTCTGGAGCCGCAGCCGTGCAGCCCGCTGGCGTGCATCGAATTCGCGCTGGAGACGCTCGCGGCGCGCGCCGCGGAGAAGCACCTCGAACTGCTCCATTCCGTCGACGGCGACGTGCCGGTGGCCGTGCTCGTCGATGAGGGTCGCCTGCGCCAGGTGCTCGTCAACCTGGTGGGCAATGCCGTCAAGTTCACCGCCGCCGGCGAAATCGAGGTGACCGTGGAGGCGGAGCCGTTGCCGGACGATGCCGCCGCGGCGCACCGTTCGGCCGCGCCGACCCGTTCCTGGTCGCTGACCTTCGCGGTGCGCGACACCGGCATCGGCATCGCGCCCGACGAGCGGGGCAAGCTCTTCAAGCCCTTCAGCCAGATTGATTCGTCCACCACCCGCAAGTACGGCGGGGCCGGCCTCGGCCTCGCGATCAGCCAGAGCCTCGTGCGCATGATGGGGGGTGACATCTCCGTCAAAAGCGAGGTGGGTCGCGGCTCCACGTTCACGTTCACCATCGTGGCCGGCGAGGTGCCGGCCGAGGCCGGCTCCGCCGAGTCGCCGGATCGGGTCGCGCTCCGGGGGCGCACCCTGGCCGTGGTGTGCGCCTCGGCTCCGCTGCGCCGGGAGCTTGTCCGTCTGGCCGGGAATTGGGGCGCGCACTTCCTCGAGTGCCCGCGCGAGCAGCTCGCCGCCGAGGCGTGGGATATCGCGCTGATCGATCTCGCCTCGGCCGAGGCGGCGACCTGGCGGCAGGTGTTTGCGCAGCGACCGGAATTGCCGTCGCGGCCGCTGGTGGCGCTGCTGCCGGTTGATTTTCCGGCGACGGAGCGCGACGCCCTGCGCGGATATTTCCGGGCCCTCGTGCACAAGCCGGCGCGCCACGACGCCCTGCGCGCCCTCCTCGCCGCGAGTCTGCAGCCGGCGGCGCCCGCGGCTCCGGCCCACGGGGCCGGCTCCCCGCCTGGCGGCGGCTTGGGGCTGTGCGCGCTGCTGGTGGAGGACAATCCCGTCAACCAGCGGCTGACCCAGCGGCTGCTCGAGAATTTCGGCTGCGACTGGGATCTCGCCGAGGACGGCCCGCTCGCGCTCGCCCGCCTCAGTCGCGGAACCTACGACCTGGTGCTGCTCGACCTGTATGTGCCCAAGATTGACGGCCGCGCCGTCATCGAACGGATCCGGCGCGGCGAAGCGGGGGCGCGCAGCCAGAACATCTGGATCATCGTGTTTACGTCCGCCGACATGCCCGACTCGGAGCGCCGACAGATCATGGCCAGCGGCGCCAATGACTGCCTGGCCAGGCCTCTCCGGCCGGCCGACTTCGAGGCCGCCTTGCGCCGCGCGATGGGATACAAGCACCCGCACGCGTGAAGCAAAGCTGGGTCCCGGAATTTGCGCCCGCATGGACCGAGGAGAATCTTGACCTAACCTGTCATCGCGAGTCCGGCGCAGCCGGACGTGGCGATCCAGCTGGACGGATTGCTTCGTCACCCGCATTCGCGCTTTCCTCGCAATGACAAGAGGCTATCCGAAAACTCGTGAATGAACTGTAGGGGCGCTCTGCTGGCCAGCAGAGCTGCGCCCATTT